>CBDUBX010000131.1:0-6888 GCA_965365495.1 uncultured Burkholderiales bacterium | reverse complement strand
GCTCGAGCGGCAGGTGCTTCAGCAGGCTCTGACCGCCGCAGGTGCGGATCGCCAGCGCGGCGATCGCCTGCGCGTTCTCCATGATCGTGTAGTGCGCGGCGTACAGCCGCATCCGCGTGTCCTTGTCGGGGTCGACGCGGGCGTCGAGGGCGTTCTGCAGGAACAGCGTCCGCGTCTGCTCGAGCTTGACGCGCATCTCGGCGACGGCGATCTGCTTGGTCGGGTACATCCGGCGCTTCACCGGCGGCATCCCCGGCACCTCGGCGCGCAGGTAGGCGACGGTGAAGTCGTACGCCGCCTGCGCGATGCCCATGTAGGTCGGCGACAGCGTCGCGAACATGTGCGGGAAGCGCGCCGCGGCCTGCCAGTACAGCCCTTCGGGCATCAGCCGCGCCGTGGCCGGCACGCGCACGTCGTCGAGCAGCAGCGTGCGGCTGACGGTGGCGCGCATGCCGAGCGGATCCCAGTCGCCGACGACGCGCACGCCCGGCGCATCGGCGGGCACCGCGAGGTACAGGCTGTCGCGCTGCGTCGCGCCGGGACGGTCGAGCGTGCACAGCACGCCGTAGTAGTCGGCCGCTCCGGCCAGCGACGCGAAGATCTTCTTGCCGCTGACGACGTAGCCGCCGTCGCCGGTGGCTTTGGCCAGCGTGCCCCACGGCGCCTTGCCGGCGGCGGCGGCGCCGCCTTCGCTGAACGGCTGCGAATAGACCTTGCCGCAGCCGACGATGTCGGCGTAGTGGAGCGCGCGGTGGCGGGCGTGCTCTTCGCGCTGCTCGCTCGTCATGTCCAGCGCGTCGGCGATCGCCCCGCTCCACAAGCACGACGACACGTGCATGTTGAACGACAGCGCGGTCGCGCCGCAGTGGCGGCCCATTTCGGCGGCGACGAGGACATAGGTCGCGAAGTCGGCGCCGAGCCCGCCGTGCTCGCGCGGCACGCAGATGCCGAGCAGCCCGGCGTCGCGCAGGTCGGCGTAGTTGTCGAAGGGAAACGTCGCGTCGCGGTCGTGCTGCGCCGCGCGCGGCGCGAACTTGTCGCGGCCGAGCGCGGCCACGGTGTCGATCAGCTCGCGCTGCTGCGGCGTCAGCCGCTCGGGGTTGCCGGCGATGTGCATCGCACGCTCCTGTCAATGGCTCGGCGCGCGGTCGGCGGCGGCCGCGGGGGTGGCGGCGGTAAACGACGGCGCTCGGGCGGCGACGCGCCGCAGCACGAAGTCGACGACCGCGGCGTTGAACGCCGCCGGCTGCTCGACCGGCGCGAGGTGTCCGGCGTCGTCGACGACGACGAACTCGGCGTCTGGAATGCGCGCTGCCATGCGGCGCATCGTCATGGACGGCGCGACGGCGTCGGCGTCGCCGGCGACGACGAGCGTCGGCACCGCCATCGCGCCCAGCGCGGCGCGGCGATCGAACGCAACGATCGCTGCCAGCGCGGCGCGATAGGTCGCCTCGGGTACGCGCGCCATCACGCTCGACGCGACTTCGGCCGCGCCGGGACGAGTGCGCGGCGACACCATCGCCGGCACGAGCTGCGCCGCCATCGCGGCCATGCCGCGCCCGGCGTCGAGCGGCGCCAGCCGGTCGGCGACGAAGCGCCGCTGCCAGTCGCCGTCGGCCGGGCCGAATGCCGCCGTCGTGCATGCCAGCACGAGGCCGTCGACCGCCGCCACACCTCGCGCGACGACTTCGAGCGCGACCATGCCGCCCATGCTGTGGCCGAGCAGCACGCAGCGCACCGCGCCGCGCGCGCGTTCGGCATCGACGCGCGCAGCCACCGCGGCGACGAACGCATCGAGGTCGACCGTTGCTGCGCCCTCGGCCGCGCCGTACCCGGGCAGGTCGACGGCGACGACGCGAAAACCTGCAGCGGCCAGGGCGTCGACGGTGCCTGCGGCGTCGCTCGCCCACATCGCCGCGCCGCCGCCGATGCCGTGCAGCAGCAGCACCGCGGTCGTGGCGACAGCGCTCGCGGCGGTCGTCGCGGGCGCCGACAGCGGCCTCTCGCCGGCCGTCGTCGCCGCCGCCGGCAGCGGCGCGGTTGCATGCGCCGTTTCGATCGACCCCGTCGGCGTCGTCGCATCGGCTGCCGAGGTCACAGGATCTCCCCGAGCAGGTGGTAGTGGCCGGCCTGGAACACCAGCGGCGGCAGCGCCGATTCGGCGCACGCCAGCACGCGGCCGATGAACAGCCGGTGGTCGCCGGCCGGCTGGTGGTGGTCGGTGCGGCACTCGAACACCGCGGCGCAGCCGGCGAGCACCGGCGCGCCGTGCTCGCCGAGCGCCCAAGCGCCAGCGGCGAACCGCGGCCGCTCGGTCGCCGCGAACAGCCGCGACACGTCGACCTGCGCCTCGGCCAGCACGTTGACCGCAAACGTCGGCGCGGCAACGAACGCCGGCAGCGCCTGGCTCTGGTCGCGCAGCGACCACAGCACGAGCGGCGGGTCGAGCGACAGCGACGAGAACGAGTTCGCGGTCAGGCCGACGTAGCTGCCGTCGGTGTCGCAGCAGGTGATCACCGCGACGCCGGTGGTGAACCGGCCGAGCGCATTGCGCAGGTGGCGCGGATCCATCGGCGCAGCGTCCGACGGCGACCTCAACGCTCGCTCGCCGCCGCCGGCGCGGCGTTCGTCGCGTCGACGCCCCAGCGCGCGAGAGCTGCGTCGTCGGCTTCGCGAGCGTCGACCCAGCGCGCGCCGGCGGCCGTCGTCTCCTTCTTCCAGAACGGCGCCTGCGTCTTCAGATAGTCGATCAGGAACTCGCAGGCGTCGAACGCGCTGCCGCGGTGCGCCGACGCCACCGCGACGAGGACGATCTGCGCGCCCGGCGCGAGCAGGCCGACGCGGTGGACGACGCGCGCGGCGCGGACGTCGAAGCGCCGCAACGCGTCGTCGACCATCGCGTCGATCGCCGCCTCGGTCATCCCCGGGTAGTGCTCGAGCTCCATCGACTCGAGCGCGCCGCCGTCGCTCGCGTCGCGCACGGTGCCGACGAACGACACGACCGCGCCGACGCCGCCGTCGCCGGCGTGCAGCGCCGCGACCTCGGCGGCGACGTCGAAGTCGGCCGCCTGCACCGAGACGCGCGGCGTCGTCGCCATTGCGGGTGGCGCCGCTCAGCCGCCGGTGACCGGCGGGAAGAACGCCACCTCGGCGCCGGCCGGCACGACCGTGTCGTCGCGCGCGAGCTGTTGGTTCACCGCCGCGCGTACGGCGCGGCCGCGCGCCAGCAGCGCCGCGTGGCGGTCGCTGCGGGTGCACAAGCGGTCGCGCAGCGCGCCGACCGTCGCGTTCGCCGGCAGCGCAACGGTCTCGCGTTCGCCGAGTGCTTCGCGCAGCGATGCGAAATAGCGCAGCGTTACCGTCGCCGAGTCGTCGGTCGCCGTCGGATCGCGGTGGCTACCGCCGCTCGCTTCGCGCGTGTCGTCCATCGTTTCGTCGCCTCGTCGCTTTCCGCGCCGCGTCAGCGCCCGAGCAGCGCAGCCAGCGGCAGGTAGCGCACCGTATCACCGCGCGCGACCGCCTGCCCGGCGGCGACGTCGACGAGGCCGTCGGCCCACACCGTCGACGTCAGCACGCCCGACCCCTGGTTCGGGAAGATCTCGACGCCGCCGCCGGCCGTCGGCCGCGCGCGCAGGAATTCGCGCCGCCGGTCGGGCCGCGGCCAGTTGAACTCGGCACGCAAGTCGAACGACTGCGGCGCGGCGGATGCGGCGCCTTGCATCGCGCACAACATCGGCGCCACCGCGACGACGAAGGTCACGAACACCGCCACCGGGTTGCCCGGCAGGCCGACGAACAACGCGCCGCCGACGCGGCCGAACGCCAGCGGCTTGCCCGGCTTGATCGCCACCTGCCACAGCTCGAGCGACCCTTCGGCCTGCACCGCCGGGCGCAGGTGGTCTTCCTCGCCGACCGACACCCCGCCCGACGAAACGACGACGTCGCAACGCGCCGCGGCGTCGCGCAGCGCGGCGCGCGTCGCGTCGAGGCGGTCGGGCACGCTGCCCAGGTCGACGGCCTCGCAGCCCGCGGCTTGCACCAGCCCGTGCAGCAGGTAGCGGTTGGAGTTGTAGATCGCCCCCGGCGGCAGCGGCTGGCCGGGCCGCACGAGCTCGTCGCCGGTCGACAGCAGCGCAACGCGCGGCCGGCGGCGGACTTGCAGCACTGCGGCGCCGACCGACGCCGCGAGGCCGAGCGCCTGCGGCGTGAGCCGGGTGCCGGCGACGAGCACCGTCGATCCGCGGCGCACGTCTTCGCCACGGCGGCGCACGTTGCGCCCGGCGGTCGGCGGCGTGTCGATGCGCACCGTGCCGAGATCGCAGCTGTCGCCGGTCCCCGGCAGCGCGACGCAGTCTTCCTGCATCGCGACGGTGTCGGCGCCAGACGGCAGCGGCGCGCCGGTGAAGATCCGCGCCGCGGTGCCGGGCGCGAGCGGCGCGCCGACCTGGCCCGCGGCGACGCGCTGCGCGACCGGCAGCACGCTGCCGGGCGCCGGCGCGTCGCCGGCGCGCAGCGCGTAGCCGTCCATCGCGCTGTTGTCGGCCGGCGGCACGTCGACCGCGGATGCGACGTCGGCGGCGAGCACGCGGCCGAGCGCGTCGAAGGTGTCGACGGTCTCGACGTCGGCGATGCGCTGCGCCGCGCCGGCGTCGACCAGCCGCGCGACCGCGTCGTCAAGCGGCAGCAGCGGCTTCATCGCAGCGTGATCCGGAGCGAACGCGTGCAGCCGGCGTGCAACGTCGAGCCGGCCGTCACGCCGCGGCGCCGGCGTGCGTCGCGATGTACTGCTTCAGCACGTCGACGTCGGCGGCGATCTCGGCGCAGCGCCGCGGCCGGCGCTCGAGGTCGGCGAGCGCGGCCGGCAGCTCCGGGTCGCGGCCGATCGCCTCGCGGATCGTCGCCGCGAACTTCGCCGGCTGCGCGGTCTCGAGGACGATCATCGGCACGCCGGACGCGGCGTGTTCGCGTGCGACCTTCAGGCCGTCGGCGGTATGCGTGTCGACGAGCACGCCGTGGTCGTGCCACGTCGCGCGGATCGTCGCGACGCGGTCGGCATGGGTGCTGCGGCCCGACGCGAAGCTGTAGCCGTCGGGCGCAACCGCCGGTGCGAACTCGGCGGCGGTCAGCGTGAAGCCGCCGTCGCGTGCCAGCGCGGCGCCGAACAGCTCGCGCGTGCGCGCTGCGGCGGCCGCGTCGCGGCCGAGCAGGTCGAAAACGAAGCGCTCGAAGTTGCTGGCTTTGCTGATGTCCATGCTCGGGCTCGACGTCTCGTGCGTCTCGGCGCTGCCGCGGACGCGGTACGTGCCGGTGCGGAAAAACTCGTCGAGCACGTCGTTCTCGTTGGTTGCGACGACGAGCCGGTCGATCGGCAGCCCCATGCAGCGCGCGACGTGGCCGGCGCAGACGTTGCCGAAGTTGCCGCTCGGCACCGTGAACGACACCCGCGGCAGCGGCGCGCCGGGTGCGGCCGCATCGACCGCCGCGGTGGCCTGGAAGTAGCCGCGGAAGTAGTAGACGACCTGCGCCAGCAGGCGCGCCCAGTTGATCGAGTTGACACTGCCGATCGCATGGCGGCGCTTGAAGTCGAGGTCGGCGCTGACCGCCTTGACGAGGTCCTGGCAGTCGTCGAACACGCCGTCGACCGCGAGGTTGTGGATGTTGTCGTCCATCAGGCTGAACATCTGCGCCTGCTGGAACGGGCTCATGCGGCCGCGCGGGCTGAGCATGAAGACGGTGAGGCCGCGCTTGCCGCGCATCGCGTACTCGGCCGCGCTGCCGGTGTCGCCGCTGGTCGCGCCGAGCACGTTGAGGATCTGGCCGCGGCGCGCGAGCTCGTACTCGAACAGGTGGCCGAGCCACTGCATCGCGACGTCCTTGAACGCCAGCGTCGGGCCGTTGGACAGCGCGAGCAGGAACAACCCGTCGTCGAGCGGCTGCAGCGGCGTGATCTGCGGCGAGCCGAAGACGTCGGCGGTGTAGGTCGCGTCGCACAGCCGCTTCAGGTCGTCGCCGGGGATGTCGTCGACGTACAGCGAGAACACCGCGTGCGCGAGGTCGGCGTAGCGGAGGGTGCGCCAGTGCGCCAGCGTGGCGGCGTCGACGCGCGGGTACGACGCCGGCAGGTACAGCCCGCCGTCGGGCGCGAGGCCCTCGAGGACGATGTCGGCGAAGCCCTGCGGCGCGGCGCCGCCGCGCGTGCTGACGTACTTCACTGCGGCGCGCGCCGCTCGCGGGTCGAGGCGGTCGAGACGATCAATTCAGCTCTTCCTTGCGGATGCGCACGATCGGCGCGAGCACCGATTCGAGCGCCTGCATCTGCGCCAGCGCCGCGCGCATCCGCCCTTCGACGGTGTCGTGGGTCAGGATGATCAGGTCGCTGCGCGCGGTGCCGTCGGCGGCGTCGCCGGGGCGCTGCAGCACCGCGTCGATCGAGATGTCGTGCGCGGCGAGGATGCCGGTCAGCCGCGCCAGCACGCCGGTGCGGTCGGCGACGACGAGCCGCAGGTAGTACGCGGTGACGACGTCGTCGAGCGGCAGGATCCGCGTGTCGGCGATCGCGCCGGGCTGGAACGCGAGCGACGGCACGCGGTGCTCGGGGTCGGCGGTCGCCAGCCGCGCGATGTCGACGAGGTCGGCGACGACGGCGCTGGCGGTCGGCTCGGCGCCGGCGCCCTTGCCGTAGTACAGCGTCGTGCCGACCGCGTCGCCGTGGACGACGACGGCGTTCATCGCGCCCTCGACGTTGGCGATCAGCCGCGGGCTCGGAATCAGCGTCGGGTGCACGCGCAATTCGATGCCGGCCGGCGAGCCGTCGGCGGCGTCGCGGCGCTTCGTGATGCCGAGCAGCTTGATGCGGTAGCCGAGCTGCTCGGCGTAGCGGATGTCGGC
>CBDUBX010000130.1:0-6904 GCA_965365495.1 uncultured Burkholderiales bacterium | reverse complement strand
TCGCGGTATCGGCCCGCCGGGCTGGCTCAGGGAAATCCTCCAGACGTTACGCCGCGGCCGTACTTGGCTGGTTGCGCGCTGTATCGCCCGCCGCGCCGCCGCGGCGAGGCCCGCCTGCGCGAAGGGCGCCGCACCGCCGCGACGCAGCGTCGCACCGCGGTGTGGCGCTTTCGCACCGTTCGGTGGAAACGATTACACGATCCGCGCGGCGCGCGGGATTCAATCCGCAGCATCCATGCGGCACCCCGCAGACGCCGGCGTGAGGCCTCCTTCGACGATCCGCGACGTCGCGCGCGCCGCGGGCGTCTCGGTGGCCACGGTGTCGCGCGCGCTCAACGGCGCGAGCCACGTGCGTCCGGCGACGCGCCAGCGCATCGAGGATGCGGCGCGCCAACTCAACTTCACGCCGTCGGGCGCCGCGCGCAGCCTGATCACGCGCCGCACCGACACGATCGGCGCGCTGCTGCCCGACCTGCACGGCGAGTATTTCTCCGAGCTGATCCGCGGCATCGACACCGCGGCGCGGTCGCGCGGGCTGCACCTGCTGCTGTCGAGCTCGCACGGCGACGCTGCGGAGGCCGCGGCGGCGCTGCGCGCGATGAACGGGCGCGTCGACGGTCTGCTCGTGATGACGCCGCATGCCGACGCCGGGTTCCTGCAGCTGAACCTGCCGGCGTCGCTGCCGGCGGTGCTGATCGGCACCGCTGCGGGCCGCGGCGCGCACCCGCGGCTGGACGTCGACAACCACGGCGGTGCGCTGGCGATGACGCGCCACCTTGCCGCGACCAGCGGCGGCACGGTGGCGTGCATCGCCGGCCCGGCCGACCACGCCGAAGTGCGCGAGCGGCTGCGCGGTTACCACGACGCGCTGCCGCCCGGCACCGAGGCGTGGGTCGTCGACGGCGACTTCACGCAGCGCTCGGGCTACGCCGCGGCGCAGCGTCTCGTCGCCGGCGGCGTCCGCCCGGCGGCGGTGTTCGCACTCAACGACACGATGGCGATCGGCTGCCTCGCCGGATTCGCCGAAGCCGGCTGGCGCGTGCCGCACGACGTCGCCGTCGCCGGCTTCGACGACATCCCGACCGCGCGCTACGTGACGCCGCCGCTGACGACGGTGCGCGTGCCGATCGCCGCGCTCGGCGCGCGCGCGCTCGACGCGTTGGCCGACACCGTCGACGGCGCGGCCGATGTGCCGCCGGCGACGCGGCTGCCGGTCCAGCTCGTCGTGCGCCGCAGTTGCGGCGCCGCCGGCGGGCGGCGCGCGGTCGCGGCGCCGCGCGCCCGGCGGCGGTCGAGCCCCTTGCCGGCGTCGGCACCGCCGGCGCCGCTGGCCGCGCCGCCATGAGGTTCGCACCGCGCCGCGCCACGACGCGCGGCCCGCACGCCCGTTCGATGTCCCGCGTTCGACGCCCACGCACCACCGCTCAGGAGAACCGACGATGAACTCCCGCACCTTCCGCCGCCACGCGCTCGCCGCAGCCGTTCTGCTCGCCGTTGCCGTCGGCGTCGCGGCGCAGAGCGCCACCGCCACGATCAAGGGCACGATCGCCGGCGCGGCGGCGCCGGCCGGCCTCGACGTCACCGCGGTCAATCAGGCCAACGGCAACACCTACCGCACGACGACGCTGGAAGACGGCAGTTACGTCTTCCCCGGCCTCGCGCCGGGCGACTACGAGATCCGCGTGCAGGGCGGGTCGACGCAGTCGATCACCGTCGCCGTTGGCCAGACCGCCGAGGTCGACCTGGCGGTCGCGCCGGCCGGTTCGGGCCAGACGGTGACGATCGTCGGCTCGGCCGACCGGCTGGCGGTCAAGACCTCTGAGGTCGGCACCAACGTGTCGCGCCGCCAGATCGAGGCGCTGCCGCAGAACACGCGCAACTTCCTGAGCTCGGCCGACCTCGCGCCCGGCGCGAGCTTCGTCGCCGACGCCGGCGGCAACACCAAGATCCAGGCCGGCGCGCAGAATTTCGACCACGTCAACGTCTTCATCGACGGCGTCAGCCAGAAGAACAACGTGCTGCGCGGCGGCCTGACCGGCCAGGACACGAGCCGCGGCAACCCGTTTCCGCAGTCGGCGATCTCCGAGTACCGCGTGCTGACGCAGAACTACAAGGCCGAGCTCGAGCAGGTGTCGAGCGTCGCGATCACCGCGATCACGCGATCGGGGACCAACGAATTCCAGGGCGAGGCCTACGTCGACCGCACCGGGACGAACTGGCGTGCGATGTCGGTGTTCGAGAAGGAACGCGAGGCGCAGGGCGTCGCTTTGCCGCCGTCGTCGAAAAAGGAGTACGGCGTCGCCGTCGGCGGGCCGATCGCGCGCGACCGGCTGCACTACTTCTTCGCCTACGACGGCAAGCAGATCGACGACTCGCGCCAGGTGGTGCCGCGCGAGCTCGACCGGCTGCCCGCGGGCGCGGGCATCGTGCCGTCGATCGTCGGCGCGCAGGGCAGCCAGGTCGACAACTTCACCGAGCACCTGCTGTTCGGCAAGGTCGACGCGCAGTTCGGCTTCGACCACCGCGTCAGCGCCAGCGTGCGGCTGCGCCGCGAGGAGGACAAGCTGCCCGAAGATCGGCTGCTGAGCCTGCCCGGCAACGACAAGAACCGCAGCAACGACGACACCCGCTTCGACCTGAAGCACGAGTGGACGAGCGGCAACTTCCTCAGCGAAGCGCGCATCGGCGCCGAGGACGCGGTGTGGAACCCGCGGTCGGATTCGACGTCGCCGTTCGTCAAGTACAAGGTCGGGCGCAGCCTGCCGCAGCGGCTGGCCGACGCGGCCGACGTCGCGTTCGCCGGCGGGTCGCCCGACGACCAGCGCCGCGGCCAGAAGGGCTGGTACCTGTCCGAGGACCTGACGTGGACCGGGCTGCGCGGCCACGTCGTCAAGGGCGGCGTGAAGTTCAAGGCGATGGAGTACGAGCTGTCGGGAACGTCGCGCAGCGTGCCGATCGTCGAGACGCTGATCGACGTGACGACCGGCGTGCCGTACTTCGACGGCACGCTGTGCACCGGCACCAATGTCACCAACGGCGGGCTGGAAAGCGACCAGTGCCGCATCCTGACGGCGATCGCGCCGGCCGAGACGAACTACAAGAACAACCAGCTCGGCCTGTACATCCAGGACGACTGGGCCGTGACGCGCCAGCTCGAGCTGAACCTCGGCCTGCGCTGGGACGTCGAGAGCAACATGCTCAACAACGACTACGTGACGCCGGCCGACCGCGTCGCGGCGCTGTTCGCGCCCGACGTGCCGCGCGCGGGGATCACGCCGGCACCCGGCCAGACCTACGCCGAATCGCTGGCGCTCGGCGGCGTCGACATCCGCCGGTTCATCGCCGACGGCAATTCGCGCGACGTCTACAAGGGCGCCTTCGCGCCGCGCGTCGGCGCGTCGTACGACGTGTTCGCCGACCGCCGCACGGTCGTCTTCGGCGGCTGGGGTCGCAGCTACAGCCGCACGATGGCCAACCACGCGATCGACGAGCAGCAGAAGAACGCCCAGCCGAACGGCGAGATCTGGCTCGTCGCCAACGAGCTGAAGATGCCGTACGCCGACCAGTTCTCGCTCGGCGTTCGCCAGGCGGTCGGCCGATGGAATGCCGAGGTCACGCTGAGCCGCATCAACGCGAAGAACCAGTTCGTCTGGTTCAGCGGCAACCGCGACCCCAACGGCGGCTTCGGCACGCAGAGCCCGCTCGACCCGCTGTGGGGCGGCCCGGCGGGCTACGGTCAGCTCGTCCTCGGCGACTTCGTCGGCGAGACGCGCACCGATGCGCTGCTGGTGTCGCTCGCCAAGCCGTACACGCGGTCGAGCGGCTGGTCGGCCAACGTCGCCTACACCTACAGCGACGCGAAGACGACGCACAACGAGTGGAACAACGACATCTTCGACTGGACCTACGGCAAGCCGGCGTCGGTGCGCGGCTGGCACCCGAGCACGCTGGTTGCGAAGCACCGCCTGGTCCTCGCCGGACTCGCCGACGGCATCCTGCCGTGGGGCATCGTCGTCGCCGCGAAGCTGAATTACGACGACGGCCTGCCGCGGCGGCTGACGAACTGCTCGGCCGGGTTCAGCGCCTGCGTGTCGACCGAAGGCGACGCGCCGTCGTACACCCAGCTCGACCTCAGCGTGTCGAAGAACTTCTCGCTGTGGGGCTACGGCGTCGGCTTGCGCGCCGACGTGCTGAACCTGTTCAACAAGACCAACTACGGCGGCTTCGACGACTGGGTCGGTGGCCCGGGAGCGGCCAACTACCTCGGCGGCGACAACCCCAACCTGCTCAAGCCCAACAGCATTCGCGGCGACACGCGCACGCTGCGGCTGGCGCTGAACGTGAAGTTCTGACGGTTCGCGGCCGGCGCGGTGCGCGGCGGCGCTGCAGCGCGCCGCGCACCGCTGCCGCCGGCTGCAGCGCGCCGCGCCGCGGCCGATAACACCGCTACCACCCCTTGTCCCGGGCCCGCCGCGGGCCCGCGCGCGATGTCCGACTCCGACGAAACGTTCGACGCCGAACGCCGCCAGTTTCTCGGCTTCGCCGCGACCAGCGCGTTCGGCGCGCTGCTGCCCGATCTGGCGTGGGCGCAGACCGTCGACGCGCCGCTGGCCGCGACGCCGGCACGGTCGTTCGGCCTGCCGCCGGTCGCCGACGACGCGCTGCTCGCCGACCTCGAGCGGCGGTCGTTCGACTATTTCTGGGAAACCGCCGACCCGGCGACCGGTCTGGTCCCGGACCGCTGGCCGACGCCGAGCTTTGCGAGCGTCGCCGCGGTCGGCTTCGCGCTCAGCGCCTACCCGATCGCCGTCGACCGCGGCTGGATCACGCGCGCGCAAGCGGTCGAGCGCACGCTCGCAACGCTGCGCTTCTTCGCCAGTGCGCCGCAGGGCCCGGCAGCCAGCGGGATGGCCGGCCACAAGGGGTTTTTCTATCACTTCCTCGACATGCAGACCGGCGTGCGCTACGGCAACACCGAGCTGTCGTCGGTCGACACCGCGCTGCTGCTCGCCGGCGCGCTGCATTGCCAGTCGTATTTCGACGTCGAGGCCGGCCCCGAGGCGACGATCCGCAGCCTCGTCGACGAGATCTACTCTCAGGTCGACTGGCCGTGGCTGCAGGTGCGCGGCGCCGCGATCAGCCACGGCTGGCGCCCCGAGCGCGGCCACATCCGCTACGACTGGACCGGCTACAACGAGGCGATGATCGTCTACCTGCTGGCGCTCGGGTCGCCGACGCACCCGGTGGGCGCCGACGCATGGGACGCGTGGACCAGCACCTACGACCGCGACTGGGGCGCCGACGAGTTCGGTCTGGCGCGGCTGCGCTTCGCGTCGCTGTTCGGCCACCAGTTCAGCCACATCTGGGTCGACTTCCGCGGCCTGCAGGACGCTTATCTGCGCGCCAAGGGCATCGACTACTTCGAGAACTCGCGCCGCGCCACCTACGCGCAGCAGAGCTACGCGATCGTCAACCCCGAGGGCTGGACGGCCTACGGCGAGAACGTCTGGGGCATCACCGCGTGCGACGGCCCGGCCGACGTGCGGCGGCGGTACGACGGCGACGTGCGCCGTTTCGCGAGCTACGCCGGCCGCGGCATGGGCGGGCTGTCGCGTTACGACGACGGCACGATCGCGCCGTACGGCGCCGGCTGCTCGCTGCCGTTCGCGCCGGCGATCGTGCAGCGCGCGCTGGCCGAGATGCGCGAGCGCTGGGGTGCCGAGATCCTCGGCCGCTACGGCTTCTACGCGTTCAACCCGAGCTTCACCTACACCGACGTGACGCTGAAGCACGGCCGCGTCGTCCCCGAACTCGGCTGGGTCAACACCGACTTCGTCGGCATCGAGGTCGGCCCGCTGCTGGCGATGATCGCCAACCACCGCGCCAACCTGGTGTGGAACACGATGCGCCGCAACGCGCACCTCAGGCGCGGGCTGCAGCGCGCCGGCTTCAGCGGCGGATGGCTGGCCTGAACCGGTGGACGCGGCGGCGCTGGATCGGCGCCGCCGCCGCCGGCGCGGTCGCCGGCACCGGCTGCGTGCGCAGCGGCGACGACGGCAGCGTGCGGCTGTGGGCGATGGGGCGCGAAGGCGAGGTCGTCGCCGAACTGCTGCACGATTTCCATCGCGAGCGCCCCGACATCGGCGTGCGCATCGAGCAGCTGCCGTGGAGCGCGGCGCACGAGAAGCTGCTGACCGCGTTCGCCGGCGACGCCACGCCCGATCTTGCGCAGATGGGCAACACGTGGCTGCCCGAATTCGTCGCGCTGAACGCGCTGGCGCCGCTCGACGACCGCGTGCGCGCGCCCGGCAGCGGCGTCGACGCAGCCGATTACTTCGGCGGCATCTGGGACACCAACGTCGTCGACCGCCGGCTGTGGGGCGTGCCGTGGTACGTCGACACGCGCGTGCTGTTCTACCGCCGCGACCTGCTCGCCGCCGCGGGGTACGACACGCCGCCGCGCGACTGGGCCGAGTGGCGCGCGATGCTGCACGCGGTGAAGCGCCACGTCGGTGAGCGCAACTACGCGGTGCTGCTGCCGCTGAACGAGTACGAACCGCTCGTCGCGCTGGCGCTGCAGCATCCCGAGCCGCTGCTGAGCGGCGACGGCCGCCAGGGCAATTTCGACAGCGCGGGGTTTCGCGCGACGCTCGACTACTACCTGTCGATGTACGCCCAAGGCCTCGCGCCGCCGGCGTCGAGCAACGAGGTCGCCAACGTCTGGAACGAGTTCGCGCGCGGCTACTTCTCGTTCTACGTCACCGGGCCGTGGAACATCGGCGAGTTCCGCCGTCGCCTGCCGCCGGCGCTGCAGGACGCGTGGGCGACCGCCCCGCTGCCCGGCCCCGACGGCCCCGGCGCGTCGATCGCCGGCGGGTCGAGCCTGGCGCTGTTCGCGCGGTCG
>CBDUBX010000129.1:0-6942 GCA_965365495.1 uncultured Burkholderiales bacterium | reverse complement strand
CCAGCAGCCGAGCGTCGGGTTCTCCCAGTCGTCCTCGACGAAGCGCACGTCGTTGCGTCGCAGGTCGAAACCGAGCGCGCGCAGGCTGCCGAGATAGAGCTCGAGGATGTCGGCCGGCGCCGGCTTCAGCACCACCTGGTACTGGTAGTAGTGCTGCAGGCGGTTCGGGTTCTGGCCGTAGCGGCCGTCCTTGGGCCGGCGGCTCGGCTGGACGTAGGCGGCGCGCCACGGCTCGGGGCCGATCGCGCGCAGGAAGGTCGCGGTGTGGCTCGTGCCGGCGCCGACCTCCATGTCGTACGGCTGCAAGAGCGCGCAGCCGTGGCCGCTCCAGTAGTTCTGCAGCGTGACGATGATCTGCTGGAAGGTCGGCTTCGCCATGACAGAAACGGTCGGTGCGCGCGGCGCGGCGCGCCGGCGGCGGCCGAAGGCAGCGAGTTTAAGCAGCCGTCGATGGCTGCCCGCCGTCGACCGCCGTGCAAGACGCACGGTCGCCGCTACGATGCCGCGCGAGGAGTGCGTCGCGATGGAATACTGCCGTCTGGGCCGCAGCGAGCTGCTGGTGTCGCGGTTGTGCCTCGGCACGATGCTGTTCGGCGACGCGACGCCGCTGACCGACGCGCGCGAGATCTTCGCCCACGCACGCGCGAACGGCGTGAATTTCGTCGACACCAGCGACAACTACAGCCGCGGCGGCGCCGAAAGCGTTCTCGGCGAATTGCTGGCCGGTCAGCGGCACGACTGGATCGTCGCGACCAAGGTCGGCAACGCGATGTCCGATGCGCCGAACGCGTCGCGCTTTTCGCGCCGCTGGCTGCTCGCCGAATGCGACGCGAGCCTGAAGCGCCTCGGCACCGACCACGTCGACATCTGGTACCTGCACCGCGACTTTCTGGGGCTCGACCTCGAGGAGCCGCTGCGCGCGATCGACCAGCTGCTACGCGACGGCAAGATCCGCTACTGGGGGCTGTCGAACTTCCGCGGCTTTCGCATCGTCGACGCGGTGCACACC
Source organism: uncultured Burkholderiales bacterium (assembly GCA_965365495.1). Taxonomy (GTDB): domain Bacteria; phylum Pseudomonadota; class Gammaproteobacteria; order Burkholderiales; family Burkholderiaceae_C; genus Rubrivivax. The sequence goes on along the minus strand of CBDUBX010000129.1, from coordinate 5,933 downwards.
GCGCGCGCGCTGAACATGCCGCCGCCGGCGGTCTGCCAGCCGTACTACAACTTGCTGAACCGCCAGCCCGAGGTCGAGGTGCTGCCGGCGTGCGCCGCGCACGGCCTGGGCGTCGTGCCGTACAGCCCGATCGCGCGCGGCGTGCTGACCGCCAAGTACGCGCCCGGCGCCGCGCCGCCGGCCGACACGCGCGCCGGCCGCGGCGACCGGCGGATCCACGAGACCGAGTTCCGCGCCGAGTCGCTGGCGATCGCGCAGGCTCTTGCCGAGCGCTGCCGCGAACGCGGTGTCGACCCGGCGCACTTCGCCATCGCGTGGGTGCTGGCGCATCGCGCGGTCACCGCGGTGATCGCCGGGCCGCGCACGTTGGCGCAGTGGCAGGGCTATTTCGGTGCGCTCGACGTTGCGATCGACGCCGACGACGAAGCCTTCGTCGACGCCCGCGTCGCGCCGGGCCATCCGTCGACGCCGGGGTACACCGACCCGGCGTACCCGTTCGACGCCCGGCGCTGACGGCGCGACCCCCGTGCGACGCGGCGGTCGACGCCGCGCCGCCGGCGTCACGCCGCGCTGCGCGGCGAGGCGACGGCGTCGCGGCGCCGTGGCCACGCGGCGACCAGCGCGACGAGCAGCGCCAGCGCCGCCAGCGGCCACAGCCCGGCGCGCCCGGCCCACGCCGCGAACGGCGTCGTGCCATGACGCCCGTCGACGCGCGCGCGCAGCACGCCGCGCACGGTGGGGTCGAGCTGCGCCGTGACGCGGCCGGCGTGGTCGATCGTCGCGGTCGCGCCGGTGTTGGTCGCACGCACCATCGGCCGCTGCAGCTCGATCGCGCGCAGCCGCGAGATGTTCAAGTGCTGCACCGTGACCGCGGTGTCGCCGAACCAGCCGAGGTTGCTGACGTTGGCGAGTACGGTCGGCGCGGTCCGTGCGTCGACGAAGCGGCGCGCGAGCTCTTCGCCGAACAGGTCTTCGAAGCAGATGTTCGGCGCGACGCGCTGGCCGGCGATCACCAGCGACGGCGGGTTGACGCCGCCGCGCGCGAAGTCGCCGAGCGGGATGCGCAACGCGTCGGTGAACCAGCGGAAGCCGAGCGGAATGAATTCGCCGAACGGCACGAGGTGGTGCTTGTCGTAGCGGTAGTCGCCGCCGGCGACGAAGCCCGCGACCGAGTTCGTGTAGCCGCGTTCGGCGTCGCCGAGCGGCACGCCGACCAGCGCGCCGCGGCCGGTCGCGGCGACGAACGGCGCGCGCAACGCGTCCCAGTAGCCGGGCGCCAGCGCGTCGAGCTGCGCCGGCAGCAGCGGGACGGCGGTCTCGGGCGCGACGACGAGGTCGGCGTCGACCTTCAGCAGCGCATGCGCCAGCCACGACAGCGTCTGCGGCATCCGCTCGGCGTCGAACTTGTCGGCCTGGTCGACGCGCGTCTGGAGCAGCGCGACGTCGAGCGCGCCGGTCGACGCAGTCCAGTCGGCGCGCGGCGCCAGCGCGCAGCCGACGACCGCCAGCACCGCGGCGACGCCGCTCTTCGCGTCGCGCGCCGTGACGCTGCGCGCCAGCGCAGCGGCGACGTACGCGAGCACCGCGCCGATGCCGTAGACGCCGACCCATGGTGCGAGCACCGCCAGCGGCGAGTCGACCTGCGAGTAGCCCGACGCCAGCCACGGAAAGCCGGTGAAGACGACGCCGCGCGCGAGCTCGGCGACGAGCCACAGCGCGGCGAACAGCAGCGCGTCGCGCGCGCGGCCGCGCCGCCAGCGAACGTAGGCCGCCGCCGCCGCCGCGACGTACAGCGCCAGCGCCGCGGCCAGCGCCAGCACCGCCAACGCGGCCAACGGCGCGGCGAGGTTGCCGTAGCGGTGCAGGCTGATGAACAGCCACCACGTGCCGGCGGCGAGCCAGCCGGTGGCGTAGGCCCAGCCGAGCAGCGCCGCGCGACCGACGCCGGCGCGCGCCGAGGCGCCCGGCGTCGTCGCCGCGACGACGACCCGTTGCCGGCCGACGACGTCGAGCCGCCACCACAGCACCGCGATCGCCACCGCCGGCAGCCACCACAGCGCCGCGGTGCGGCTGTAGGCGAGCGTCTGCAGCGCGCCGAGCGCGGCCAGCGCCGCGGCGTCGACGACCGTCCGCGGCAGCCTGGCCGTCAATCGACGCCGGCGGCGGCGCCGGTCGCGCGCACGACGCGGAACCAGCGCACCGCGCCGCCGCGCGCGATCATCACCGTCAGCCGCAACCCGCCGACGACGACCGATTCGCCCCGCCGCGGCACGCGCCCGTGCTCGTGCGCGACCAGACCGCCGATCGTCTCGAAGTCGTCGTCGGGCAGCGCGGTGTCGAAAAACGCGTTGACCGCCGAGATCGCCACGTCGCCGGCGACCCGGTGGCTGCCGTCGGCCAGCGTGTAGATGCCGTGGTCGAGCTGCTCGACGTCGTCGAACTCGTCCTCGATCTCGCCGACGATCTCCTCGAGCACATCCTCGATCGTGATCAGCCCGGCAGTGCCGCCGAACTCGTCGATGACGATCGCGAGGTGGTTGCGCGTCGAGCGGAACTCGGTCAGCAGCTCGTTGAGCCGCTTGCTTTCCGGCACGAACACCGCCGGCCGCAGCAGCGTGCGCAGGTTCAGTTCGGGCGCGCGCTGCAGCTTCAGCAGGTCCTTGGCCATCAGGATGCCGATGATCTCGTCGCGGCCGCCGTCGTAGACCGGGAAGCGCGAATGCGCGGTGTCGATCACGGTGTTCAGCAGGTCGTCGTAGTCGGCGTCGATCGACAGCAGGTCCATCCGCGTCGCCGGCACCATCACGTCGCCCGCGGTCAGGTCGGCCATCCGCAGCACGCCTTCGAGCATCTGGCGCGACTCGGGCTCGATCAGCTCGCGGTCCTCGGCGTCGGCCAGCGTGCGCAGCAGTTCGGCCTTGCTGTCGGGGCCACGCGACAGGAACTCGACCAGGCGCTCGAACAAGCTGCGCTTGCCTTCGGCAGGCGTGGGCTCGGGCAGCGCCCCGGCGCCGGAGCGCTCGGGGCGAAGGGACGGCGGCTCGGGCAAGGGGCGGCGGCCGGCAGTGGCGATGCGCCGCAGAATAACCGAGCGCGTCGCGGTGAAGGTGGGGCGCGGCGCGCGCCGCGCACGCGGGTCGCCGGCCGCGGCGACAATCGCGGCCCCGCCCGTATCCGCGAACGCCACCGATGACCCGCGCCCCGTCCTACGCGCCGCTGCGCACGCCGATCGCCGCGATGGCCGCGGTGATCGTGCTGTCCAACGTGCTGGTGCAGCACCCGATCAACGCCTGGCTGACGTGGGGCGCGTTCAGCTACCCGGTCGTGTTCCTCGTCACCGACCTGACGAACCGCTCGCTCGGGCCGCAGGCGGCGCGCCGCGTCGCGTGGATCGGCTTCGCGATCGCCGTCGTGGTGTCGCTGGCGCTGGCGCCGTGGCGCATCGCGCTCGCGTCGGGCGCGGCGTTCATCGTCGCGCAGGTCCTCGACATCTCGGTCTTCAACCGCTGGCGCGCCGCGAGCTGGTGGAAGGCGCCGCTGTTCGGCTCGCTGCTGGCCAGCGTCGTCGACACCGCGGTGTTCTTCTTCCTCGCCTTCGCCGGCAGCGAAGCCAACTGGCTGACGCTCGCCGCCGGCGACCTCGCGGTGAAGGCGGCGATGGCCGCGGTGCTGCTGGCGCCGTACCGCGCGCTGTTGCCGCGCGTGCAGCGCTGGGCCGCGTCTTGATTCCGGCCGCGCCGCCGCATCCTTCGACGAACCGCGAACAGGACCGACCATGACGACGACGCCCGCCGGACTGATCCCCGCCACGATCCTCACCGGCTTCCTCGGCGCCGGCAAGACGACGCTGCTCAAGCGCGTGCTGACCGAAGCCCACGGCCAGAAGATCGCCGTCATCGAGAACGAATTCGGCGAGGAGAACGTCGACAACGAGATCCTCGTCGACTCGCCGGGCGAGCAGATCGTGCAGATGAACAACGGCTGCGTCTGCTGCACGATCCGCGAAGACCTGCGCAGCACGCTCGCCGACTTGGCGGCGAAGCGGCGCAAGGGCGAGCTCGACTTCGAGCGCGTCGTCATCGAGACCACCGGGCTCGCCGACCCCGGACCGGTGGCGCAGACCTTCTTCGTCGACGACGAGGTCGCCGAAAGCTATCTGCTCGACAGCATCCTGACGCTCGTCGATGCCAAGCACGCGCCGTCGCAGCTCGACACGCGGCAGGAGGCGCGGCGGCAGATCGGCTTCGCCGACCAGATCTTCATCAGCAAGGCCGACCTCGTCGACGAAGCGGCGCTCGCCGACCTCGAGCACCGCATCAAGCACATGAACCCGCGCGCGCCGCAGCGCCGCGCGCACTTCGGCGACGTGCCGATCGCATCGGTGTTTGACCTGAAGGGCTTCAACCTCAACGCCAAGCTCGACATCGACCCCGTGTTCCTGAAGGCCGACGACCATCACCACGAGCATCATCACGGCCACGACCACGAACACGGCGAGCACTGCGACCACCCGCACCACCACGCGCACGACGACGACGTCAAGTCGTTCGTCTTCCGCAGCAAGCGGGCGTTCGACCCGGCCAAGCTCGAGGACTTCCTCGGCGCGATCGTCCAGGTCTACGGGCCGAAGATGCTGCGCTACAAGGGCGTGCTGCTGATGAAGGGCAGCGACCGCAAGGTGATCTTCCAGGGCGTGCACCAGCTGATGGGCAGCGACCTCGGTCCTAAGTGGGCGCCGGGCGACGACAAGGGCAGCAAGCTCGTCTTCATCGGCATCGACCTGCCGCGCGACGTGCTGCAGCAGGGGCTCGAGCAGTGCCTCGTCTGAGCGCCGCGACGCGGCGTCGATCGACTTCGGCACGGCCAGGGGCGTCGCTACAATCGCGCGCTTTTCGGCGGGGCCGGCCCGGCGTTTGCCGTAGGCGCTGACCCGTCGAAACCCGTCCGGCATCCTGCGCCGGTCGAGGTGTCCCGTTCCCCGCAAGGGCAGGAGGTCGCGTTGAACAAGTCTCCGGTCAAGCCGGCCGCTCCCGCGCCGAAGGCGGCCGCGCAGTCGGGCCCGACCGCCCCGCCGGCCCCGGCGCGCAAGGCCGCCGCGCCGCGCAGCTCGCGATCGAAGTCGGCCCCGACGCCGGTGCCGGCACCGCCGCCGCCCGGCAACCGCTTCATGGACCGTTTCGCGCCGGCGGCGCCGGCGGTGGCGCGCGCGCCCGAGGTCGCCGAGCCGGCGCGCCCGCACAAGGTCGACCCGAAGCTCGCGAACGCGTGGAAGAGCAAGGCCGGCCGGGACCTCACCGAAGCCGAGCTGCTCGCGATGCCCGACAGCGAGTACATGAACGACAAGCAGCTCGACTTCTTCCGCGCCAGCCTGCAGCGGCAGAAGGACGACCTGCTGTCCAACGCCGGCGAGACGACCGAGCACCTGCGCGAGGACACGTCGATCGTCCCCGACCCGGCCGACCGCGCGACGATCGAGGAAGAGCACGCGCTCGAGTTGCGCACGCGCGACCGCGAGCGCAAGCTGCTGAAGAAGATCGCGCAGTCGCTGGCCCGCCTCGAGAACGGCGACTACGGCTATTGCGACGAAACCGGCGAACCGATCGGGTTGGCGCGGCTGCTGGCGCGGCCGACCGCGACGCTGTCGCTCGAAGCGCAGCAACGCCGCGAAATGAAGCAGAAGATGTTCGGCGACTAGCCGCACCCGGCTGGGGCGGCGCGCGAGGGGCCGGCGCGAGCGCTGCCACTACCATTGCGCGGCGATGGCCGACAACGAGAGCTTCTTCCGCAAGGTGGTGCGGTTCGTCGCGAACCCGGCCACCGACTGGACCGAGCTGAACTCGCGGCAGGACGACGTTCGCGAGCTCGAACTCGAGAAGTCCGAGCTCAAGGCGATGATCGAGCGCAAGCGGCGCAACGACTTCGTCCGCAAGCGC
>CBDUBX010000128.1:0-6963 GCA_965365495.1 uncultured Burkholderiales bacterium | reverse complement strand
CGACGCTGGTCGAGCCGGTGCGCACGCTGCTGCCGACGGTCGACATCGCGCCGGCCGAAGGCTGGCCGGCGAACGCGACGCCGCAGCCGGCGCCGGGGCTGCAGGTGCAGGCGTGGGCGGCCGCGCTCGACCACCCGCGCTGGCTGCACGTGCTGCCCAACGGCGACGTGCTCGTCGCCGAGACCAACGCGCCCGAGCGGCCCGAGGCCGGCAAGGGCCTGCGCGGCTGGGTGATGAAGCAGGTGCAGAAGCGCGCCGGCGCGGGCGTGCCGAGCGCCGACCGCATCACGCTGCTGCGCGACGCCGACGGCGACGGCCGCGCCGAGTTCCGCGCGGTGCTGCTCGACCGGTTGAACTCGCCGTTCGGCATGGCGCTGGTCGACGACCGGCTGTACGTCGCGAACACCGATGGCGTCGTCGAGTACCCGTACCGGGCCGGCCAGACGCGGATCGACGCGCCCGGCCGCAAGCTCGCCGACCTGCCCGCCGGGCCGCGCAACCATCACTGGACGAAGGCGCTGATCGCCAGCCCCGACGGCCGGCGGCTGTACGCGACGGTCGGCTCCAACAGCAACGTCGCCGAGCACGGCCTGGCCGAAGAAGACGGCCGCGCGGCGATCTGGGAAATCGACCGCGCCAGCGGCGCCAAGCGGCTGTTCGCGACCGGCCTGCGCAACCCGAACGGCATGGCGTGGGTCGCGCCGGCGAACGGCGCGCCCGTGCTGTGGACCGTCGTCAACGAACGCGACGAACTCGGCAGCGACCTCGTACCCGACTACCTGACGTCGGTCGTCGACGGTGCGTTCTACGGCTGGCCGTACAGCTGGTTCGGCGGCCACGTCGACCCGCGCGTCGAGCCGCCGCGGCCCGACCTCGTCGCCGGCGCGACGGTGCCCGACTACGCGCTCGGCGCGCACGGCGCGCCGCTCGGCCTCGTGGCGTCGACCGGCAGCGCGCTCGACGCCGCGCTGCGCGGCACGCCGGCAGCGGCGGTGGCGGCAGTGTCGGCGCCGGCGTTGGCCGCCGCTGCGGCGACCGTCCAGCCGGCGACGACCGGCGTTTTCGTCGGCCTGCACGGGTCGTGGAACCGGCGGCCGCTGTCGGGCTACAAGGTCGTCTGGGTCGCGTTCGCCGACGGGCGGCCGCAAGGGCTGCCGGTCGACGTGCTGACCGGCTTCGTGTCGCCCGACGGCAATGCCTGGGGTCGGCCGGTCGGCGTCGCGCTCGACCGCAGCGGCGCGCTGCTCGTCGCCGACGACGTCGGCAACACCGTTTGGCGGGTCGCGCCGCGCTGACCGAGCGGCGCCGGCGGCGGCGTCGCCGACGGGAATACGCATTGCTGTCGCCACGGCGTCGAAAACGAACACCGAAAGGAGACGCCATGGGCCGCCACGACGACCATGCCCGCCGCTCGAGTGGCCACCACGATTCGGGCGAACACCGCGCGTGGGGCGGCTGGGAAGACCACCGCAACGCGCGTGACGAGCGTGGTGACCCGCGCGATCCGCGCGACTTCGGCAGCGACCGCGACGACCGCGGTGGCGGGGGCGAGCGCAGCCGCGCCGGCAGCAATTACGGCGACTGGCGCGGCGGCCGTGGCGACGACGACGTGCGCGGCCGCGGCGAGCGCTACGGCCCGAGCTTTGGCAACCAGGCCGACTACGAAGCCCACGGCGGCAGCCCGCGCGGCCCCGAGCCGTACCGGCCGCGGACGCCGATGATGCGCGGCTTGCCCGAGGCCGACCACGGCAGCGAGGGCTACGGCGGCAGCCACCGAAGCTGGGGCGGAGGGCGCGCGGCCGACCCGACCGACCGCGGCGGTTACAAGCCGCCGCAGGCCGACGACCACCGCTTCGACCCCGACTATCGCCAGTGGCGCGACGAGCAGATGCGCGCGTTCGACGACGACTACCGCCAGTGGCGCCAGGACCGCTACAAGAAGTTCTCCGACGAGTTCACCACGTGGCGCAGCGGCCGCACCGCCGGCCGCGGCGGCGACGACCCGACGAAGGGCACGCCCGACGAAGGCGGCTTGTCGCCGGGCACCGGACCGACGACGCCGGGGGCGAAAGACAAGCCTCCGGCGTGAGACGGCAGCGCGCGGCGCCACCGGGTCGCGCCGCGAGATGTAGCGAAGCCGGCTGCCGCCGGCGAAGTGCCACCGGCCACGCCGGTGGCGGCCGCGCCGTCAGCTGTGCCGGCGGCGCCGGTCGACCGCTTCGATGCGCAGCATCTGGCGGTACTTCGTCACCGTCCGCCGCGCAACGACCAGGCCCTGCTGGCCGAGCTGGCGCGTGATCTCGGCGTCCGACAACGGATGGTCGGGGTTCTCGGCGTCGATGATGTCCTTGATCAGCCCGCGGATCGCCGTGCCCGAGCACGCGCCGCCGTTGGCAGTGGTCATCGCGCGCGAGAAGAAATACTTCAGCTCGAACACGCCGACCGGTGTCGCCATGTACTTGTTGTTCGTCACGCGCGACACCGTCGATTCGTGGATGCCGACCTCCTCGGCGATCTCCTTCAGCCCGAGCGGCTTCATCGCCATCGCGCCGTAGTCGAGGAACGCGCGCTGGCGGCGCACGATCGCCTCGGCAACATCGAGGATCGTCGAGAACCGCTGCTCGACGTTCTTCAGCGTCCAGCGCGCCTCGTGCAGATGCGCGCCGAGCTCGGCGTGCTGCGCGTTGCGGTGGCGCTGGAACAGCTGCGCGTAGACGTGGTTCAACCGCACTTTCGGCACGACCGCCGGGTTCAGCTGCACGGTCCACTGGCCGCGGACCTTCTTGACGACGACGTCGGGGACGACGTAGCCGATCTGCGACGCGCCGTGGCGCCAACCGGGCCGCGGGTCGAGGCGACGGATGCGGTCGCAGACCTCCTCGGCGCGCGCCGCAGTCACGCCAAGCTTGCGCGCCAGCGCCGAGACGTCGCGCGCCGCCAGGCTCTTCATGTGCTCGGCGATGATCGTCTGCGCCAGCGCCCGCGTTTCGCCGCAGGCGATCGCCGGCAGCTGCAACGTCAGGCACTCGGCGACGGTGCGCGCGCCCACGCCCGCCGGCTCGAGCGACTGCACGCGCTTCAACGCGATCTGCATCTCGGCCGCCGTCGCCGCCGGGTCGAGCGCGACGATCGCGATCAGCTCGTCGAGCGGGGTGCGCAGGTAGCCGTCGTCGTCGAGCGACTCGACGACGGCGCGGGCCAGCGCCAGGTCGCGCGGCGGCAGCGACATCACGTTCAGCTGGCCGTGCAGGTGGTCGGCGAGCGACGTCTCGACGGCCATCATGTCGAGCGCCGACATTTCGCCGTCGTCGGCGCGGCGCACGCCGCTGCCGCCGTCGCTGTGCCACAGCTCGCGGTCGAAACTCTCGTCGTCGGCAGCGTAGCTGTCAGCGCGCGTTGCGGTGTCGACCGGGGTCAGATCGATCGCGTCGTCGCCGGCGTCGCCGTCACCCTCGCCGGCCGCGGTCACCGCATCGGCGTCGTCGCCATCGCCGTCGCCGTCCTCGGATTCGAGGAACGGGTTCTTGCCGAGCGCGTCGCGGACGACCGCCGCGAAGTCCAGCGACGACATCTGCAACAGCCGCACGGCGTGCTGCAGCCGCGGCGACAGCGCCTGGGTCTGGCGGTGTTCGGTACGCAACTCCATCGACGGCACGAAGAACCTCCTAGAGCGTGATCCGCGAGGCAGGACGCAACGTCCGTGCCGCTCGCCGACGACGTTGTTTCAGCGCGACGGCGGACCCGGCGCGCGCGGAGCGTCTGCCGAGGCGAACCGCGGTCCTCAACCCCGTCGCGCGGGCGCCGGCGGCGCGCGGCGCCGGCGCCACCGCCGCCGCCGCAGGCGCTCGAATTGCCGTAAACGCTTCCGTGCGCCCGGTTCGTCGGTCGACGAGCCACTTCGACTCCCCTACGCCCGACCTTCGACGATGACCCGACGCCGCCGCCCCGCCCCGCCGCTTGCGCTGCAGCTCGCCGAGATCGCATGGGCGGCGCCGCAGGTCGTCGCTCACCGCAGCGCGCGGCTCGCGCTGACCGGCCACGCGCCGTCGGCCCGCGACCGGCGCGAATTCACGAAGATGACGGTCGAGAAGGGCGAGGCCTTCGTCGAATCGTGGTCGGCGATGTGGTGGCAGGGGTTGCGCGCGCAGCAGTCGCTGGCGCTGGCGCTGTGGCAGTCGGCGACCGCGGTGTCGCCGGCGCCGGCGACCGCCCGCTCGCTGGCCGCGCCGTTCGTCGACGCGACGCTTGCGGTCCTCGGGCAAGGCGTCGCGCCGGTGCATCGCCGGGCGGTGGCCAACGCGCGGCGCCTGCGGCACAGCCGGCTGAAGTAGTCCGCGCCGCCGCGGCGCGCCGGTCGGCCGCGGCGGCGACGCCCCGGCCGTTCGCGACGCCTCGCCGCCGGCCGCGCACGGCGCGCCGCGCGCGGCCGGTTGCCGGTCACATCTTGGCCAGCGCCGCTTCGCGTTCGAAGTGGCGGTGCTTCGCGACCGCGGCGATGAAGACGTCGGCCGCGGCCGCGGCGTCGCCGTCGGCGACGACCAGCCCCGGGTCGCCGTCGCCGTTCGGCAGCGCGGCAGGAATCGACGCTGCGGCCAGCAACTGCTGCGCGCCGTCGCCGAGCGCGAGGATCGGCTTGCAGTGGCGGTACTGGTCCTTGACGAAGTCGACGACGTCGTGCTGCACCGCCGGTGCCGGCTTCGCGAAGTCGCCATCGGGCAACACCACCGCGTCCCACAGCACCGACGGCAGGTTGCCGACCGTCGCCTCGATCTCGATCGGCGCGCCGTCGCCGACGTCGACGCGGCCGAGCTTCAGTCCGACGAAACGCGGCACCGCGCTCGCCGCCATCAACGCCGCGTGGACCGCGCGCAGTGCCGCGCCGTCGGCACCGGGGAGGACCAGCAGCGCGACGCGCCGACCGGCGGCGCCGATCTGGCCGGGGCGGCTCAGCAGCGACAACGGCGGCGACGACTCGACCTCGCTGGTCACCGGCGTCGGCAGTGCCAGCGGCTGCGCCGGCGGCACGTCGATGCCCAGGCCGTCGGCGACGGTGGCCGCAAGCGTGGCGTCGACGTTCACGAGTTGCGAGACGACGCGCTCGCGGACCGCGGGCACGGTGACGCGCGACAGCTCGAAGGTGAACGCCGCGGCGATGTGCGCCTGCTCGGGCGGCGTCTGGCTGCGATAGAACAGCTGCGCCTGCGAATAGTGGTCGGCGAACTTCTCGGGCTTGCCGCGCACCTTGTCTTCGAACACCGGCTCGGGGAACGACACGAAGCCGCGCATGCCGGCCTGGAACGGGCAGCCGCCGCCGAGCGAGTTCGGCTCGTAGGCGACGCGGCCGCGGTGGATCGCCTGGCGGTGCAGGCCATCGCGCTGGTTGTTGAACACCGGCGCGACCGGCGCATTGATCGGGATCTCGTGGAAGTTCGGCCCGCCCAGGCGCGTCAGCTGCGTGTCGAGGTAGCTGTGGATCCGCCCCTGCATCAGCGGATCGTTGGTGAAGTCGATCCCCGGAACGATGTGCGCGGTGCAGAACGCGACCTGCTCGGTTTCGGCGAAGAAGTTGTCGGGGTTGCGGTTCAGCGTCATCTTGCCGACGGTGCGCAGCGGCACCAGTTCCTCGGGGACGATCTTCGTCGCGTCGAGCACGTCGAAGCTGAATTGCGCGGCCTGCTCCTCGGTGAAGATCTGCAAGGCGAGCTCGTACTCGGGGAAGTTGCCGGCCTCGATCGCTTCCCAAAGGTCGCGGCGGTGGAAGTCGGGGTCGGCGCCGCCGATCTTGGCGGCTTCGTCCCAGACCAGCGAGTGGGTGCCGGCCAGCGGGATCCAGTGGAACTTGACGAACACCGACTCGCCGTCGGCGTTGACCATGCGGAAGGTGTGCACGCCGAAGCCCTGCATCGTGCGGTAGCTGCGCGGAATGCCGCGGTCGCTCATCGCCCACAGCGTGTGGTGGATGCTCTCGGGCATCAGCCCGATGAAGTCCCAGAACGTGTCGTGCGCCGACGCCGCCTGCGGCATCGCGTTGTGCGGCTCGGGCTTGACCGCATGGATCAGGTCGGGGAACTTCATCGCGTCCTGGATGAAGAACACCGGGATGTTGTTGCCGACGAGGTCCCAGTTGCCTTCCTGCGTGTAGAACTTGACCGCGAAGCCGCGCGTGTCGCGCGCGGTGTCGAGCGAGCCGCGCTCGCCGGCCACCGTCGAGAAGCGGACGAACACTGGCGTTTGCTTGCCGGCTTCGGAGAACAGGTCGGCGCGGGTGATCGCCGACAGCGACTCGTAGCACTCGAACACGCCGTGCGCGCCCGAACCGCGCGCGTGGACCACGCGCTCGGGGATGCGCTCGTGGTCGAAGTGCGTGAGCTTCTCGCGCAGGATGAAGTCTTCCATCGCCGTCGGCCCGCGCAGCCCGGCCTTCAGCGAGTTCTGGTTGTCGGCGATCGGCACGCCCTGGTTGGTCGTCAGCGCGCGGCCCTGCGCGTCGGTGCGCACGCGGTCGAGCGGGCCGTTGCCGGGGTTGACGCCGATCGGCGGCTGGCCGGCGCCGACCTTGTCGGAAACGGCGTCTTCGGTGACCGTGCTGGCGCCGGCGACGTCGGGAACGGCGACCGCCTCGTGCGCGCCTTCGACCGGCCGGTGGCCGTTGTCCAGCCCGTGCTCGGCGGCCTTGTTGGGATTCGCCGGCACCGCGTCGGCCTGCGTCTGCGCAGCGGCCTTGTGCTCGGCCAGGCGACGCTTGACGGCGTCGGGCGCGGCGGCCGCGGCGTCGGGCGCCGGCATCGCCGGTCCGGACACGGTGGCCAGCACCGAGCCGAACGATTCGGCCGCCGCCGCCGAGGCGGCATCCGACGGTCCGCGCGGCGTCTTGGCGCCAGCGCTGCGGGTGGGGCGGGAGGGGGTCTTCGACGAACGTGACGTGGCCATGCGGGGATCCTGTTTCGACAGTGGCGGATGGGG
>CBDUBX010000127.1:0-6970 GCA_965365495.1 uncultured Burkholderiales bacterium | reverse complement strand
AATCGCCCAGGCGGCGCGGATGTCGGCGGCGGCCCATTCGCTGGTGCCCCAGTACAGCGCCTTGCCTTGTGTGATGAGGTCGCTCATTGCGCGCACGGTCTCTTCGATCGGTGTCGCCGCGTCGCTGCGATGGCAATAGATGAGGTCGAGGTGATCGAGCTGCAGGCGCTTCAGGCTGCCGTCGACGGCCTGCATCAGGTACTTGCGGTTCAGCGTGTCGCGGCGGTTGACGGCGTCGCCGTGGCGGTCGAGCCCCCAGAAGAACTTCGTCGACACGACGTAGTTCAGCCGCGGCCAGCCGAGCTGGCGCAACGCGGCGCCCATGATCTCCTCGCTGCGGCCATTGGCGTAGACCTCGGCGTTGTCGAAGAAGTTGACGCCGGCGTCGTAGGCCGCGGCCATCAGCTCGACCGCGGCCGCGGTGTCGACCTGGTTGTGGTACGTCACCCACGACCCGAGCGACAGCGCGCTCAGGCGCAGTCCGGCACGGCCGAGGCGGCGGTAGGGCATCGACGACATCGAAGACTTTCCGGTGCCCGCACGGGCGCGAACGACAGCGCGAGCGTAGCGCAGCGTGCCGGCGGGGGACGCGCGAAGGCGCAGTCGACCCTGCCGTTCGAGCGCACGCGTGGGCCTGCGCCGGGTCGGGCCGCTGCACACCGATGCGGGCGCCGTCCGACGGTCGCGCGCGAGAATCCTCGGCCACGACCGTCGGCTGACGCCGCGGCGTCGGCGAGCGAAGGGCGGGTGATGGCGAACACGGCGTGGCGGTTGGCGGTGGTGGGCGCAGGTCCGGTCGGGCTGGCGCTGGCGCTGCACGCGGCGCGCGTGATGCCGCACGCGCGGATCGCGGTGTTCGACGCGCGGCCGGCCGACGCCGACGTCGCCGCCGACGCGCGCACGCTCGCGCTGTCGCAGGGCAGCGTGCAGTTCCTCGAGCGCCTTTCGGCGTGGCCGGCGGCCGACGCCGCGCCGATCGAGGAGGTGCACGTGTCGCAGCACGCGCCGGCGCTGGCGTGGCGTGGCGCGCCCGACGCGGTGCGCATCCGCGCCGCCGACCTCGGCCTGGCGCAGCTCGGCGCGGTGATCGGCTACGGCCGGCTGCTCGAACCGCTGCAACGCGCGTGGCTGGCCGCGTGCGCCGCCGAGCCGGCGCGGCTCGAAGCGCGGTTCGGCACGCGCGTCGCCGCATTGCGCACGGTGCCGGCCGGGGTCGACGTCGACGCCGGCGTCGTCGAGACGCACGACGTCGCGGTGCTCGCCGAAGGCGCGGTGAGCGACAGCGTCGACGCGTCGACGCGCGCGGTCGCGCGCCGCGCGTTGACCGCCGACTATGCGCAGACCGCGTGGGTCGGCACCGTGACGCTCGCCGGCGCGCCGCGCGGCGTCGCGTTCGAGCGCTTCACCCGCGGTGGGCCGGTGGCGCTGCTGCCGCTGCCGCCGGACGACGACGGCGCCGCGCGCGCGGCGCTGGTGTGGTGCGTGCCGCGCGACGACGACGCGGTGTCGGCGCTCGACGCGACGCAGCGAGCCGCCGTGCTGGCGACGCTGCTGCCGGCCGACGCCGGGCGCGTCGTCGCGGTGTCGGCGCTGCGGCCGTTCGCGCTGCGGCTGCACGTCGAGCCGACGCTCGTCGCCGGCCGCACGGTGCGCATCGGCAACGCGGCGCAGACGCTGCACCCGGTCGCCGGCCAGGGGCTCAACCTCGGGCTGCGCGACGCCTACGAACTGGTGCAGGTGCTGCGCTGGGCCGGCGACGTCGACGCCGCGCTGGCGCGCGCCGATTGGGCGCGCGCCGCCGACCGCTGGTCGCTGGTCGCCGCCACCGACTTCCTCGCGCGCAGCTTCACGTGGACGCTGCCCGGCGCAGCGACGGCGCGCGCGCTGGCGCTGGCCGCGCTGCAGTCGCTGCCGCCGGCGCGGTCGTGGCTGGCGCGGCGGCTGGTGTTCGGCAGCCGCTGAACGCGCGGCGGCGCGGCGCACGAGAAACGGGCCGCGTCGCGGCCCGTCTTCGATCCGATCGCGGCGCGCGCGCCGTGGCCTGCGGTCAGCTGGCCTGGCGGCGGCGCGTCGCGGCCAGCGCCGCAAGGGCCAGCGTGGCGAGCGCGAGCGAGCCCGGCGTCGGCACCGCCTGCGCGACGATCGGCGCGAAGCCGAGCCGCGCATCGCCGTAGCCCGCGCCGCCGGCGACGCTGTAGCCGAACGACTGCGACAGGTTCAGCCGGATGCCGAGCGGGTCGACCGGCGGTACATAGCCGGCGATGCCGAGCGCGTTGCCGGTGAACACCGACATGTCGATGGCGAACTCGATGATGTCTTCCGCGCCGGCGGCGACGACGAACTGGATCAGGTCGGCCGCGGTGTCGGCGTAGTAGCCAGGCGATCCGGGCCGGAAGGCGCGGTCGTTCGTGACCTCGAAGCCGATCGAGGCACCGCTGTCGCCGTACGGTCCGGGACCGGAGCGCGTGCTGTAGTACAGGTTCGCGAACATCAGGCCGCCGGCGTCGCCGCCACCCGTCGTTCGCACCGCGCCGTACAGCCAGTCGGCGTCGCTGCGCGTGAAGATCTCGTAGGCCGTCTGGCGGTTGGCGTTGGTCGGCGCGCCGAAGTTGTGCTCCGGCGCAGCGGGGTCGTAGACGACCTGGGTCGCGGTGACGCCGGCCCACTCGCTGCCGATGGTGCCGTCGAGCGCGACCGGCGCCGCGAAGACCGAGGCGGTGCAGACAACCGTGGCGAAGGTGGCCAAACAGGCCGATGGCAAGGACATGTCGCTCCTCTGCTGGATTGGGGTAAACACGTAGAAACAGAAACCGTTCCCCACCGACCCATCAACGACTTGGGTGCGTCGCGCGCCGCGAGTGTCAGATTTTTCGACGTTTAGCGAACGATGTTTGCGCCGCGGCGGAGGCCGCTCGACCGGCGTCAGCCGTGCGGGCGCAACTGGTACAGCACCGCCAGGCCGACGGCATACAGGACGACGACGACGACCGAATCGATGCCCATCCGCAGCACCGTGCGGTCGCGCCGTTCGAGCAGGCCGACCAGATAGACCGCGGTCATCGCCATCGCCAGCAGCGCGGCGAACGCGGCGAAGGGCCCGGCTTCGACGAGCACCGGCTCGCCGTCGTGCAGCGCATCGGCCAGGACGATGATGTTGACGTTGAACAGGTTCGTGCCGAAGACGTCGGCGATCGCCATCTCGTGGCGCTTGAGCTTGACCGCGGCGAGCACGGTGCTGAGCTCGGGCAGCGACGTCGCGAAACCGAGCAGCACCGCGCCGAAAAAGCTCGTGCCCAGGCCGGTGCTCTCGGCCAGCGCCTGACCCGACCGCGCGAGCGCGAAGCCGGCGACGAGGATCACCGCCGCGGCAACGACGGTCTGCAGCGCCAGCCGCGATGGCGGCGTGTCCTTGTCGTCGTCGCCGTGGTCGTCGTCGCCGCGTGCGTCGGGCGACGGCGCCGCCGGCCGCCACGCGTCGCCGCGCGTCTTGGCGATGACGGCGATGGCCGCGGTGTAGACGCCGAGCGTCACCCAGCTCCAGCCGCCGATGCCACCGAGCAAGCGGTCGCCGGTGATCGTCGGCCCGGCGACGATCGCCAGCAGCACCATCGCGAGCACGCCCTGCAGCATCACGTCCGGGCGACCCGGCGTCGAGGTCAGCGCCCGCCGGCCGTAGACCGCGTCGGCGACCGCCAGCAGCAGCACGTTGATCGCCGCGCTGCCGAGGACGTCGTTGACCGACAGCGCCGGCTCGCCGTCGAGCGTCGCCGTCACCGCGACCGCGGCTTCGGGCAGCGACGTCACGCCGCCGAGCAGCACGATGCCGAGCAGCGCGTCGCCGAGCCCGGTGCGCGTCGCGATGCGGTCGGCCAGCTGCGCCAACCGCGCGCCGGCGCGCCAGACGAACGCAGCGGCGACGGCGAAGACGCCGGCGTTGCCCCACGGGCCGAGGTCTTCGAACATGGCGGTCGCGTCGGCGGTTGGGTGCGTCGCGACCGCAGCGGCGCACCCGGCGCGGTCACGTCGACCGCGCGCCGCCGGCGGCAAGCGACTTACCTGCGCGGTGGGGCGCAGTCGACAGTCGCGGCAACCGTCGGCTGCGGCTGGCCGCCGCGGATCGCCGCCCGCCGCTGCCCGCGCCGGTCCGCGGTCAGCGACGCGGCGTCCTGCGCTTCCTTCGCGCGACGACGCCGACCGCGACGAGGCCGGTGGCCATCATCGCCAGCGTGCCGGCCTCGGGCACGACGCGCACGTAGAAACTCTCCGACCGCGACCACGCCTGATCGGCGTAGCCGGCGACGGTGAACGTGAACGCGTAGAACCCGGTCGGCGTGGTGACGGGAACGGCCAGGCTGAACGCCTGTGCGGCGTCGATCGCCAGCGGCCCGACGTAGTAGTGATCGGGGCCGCTCGCGTCGAACGTCCAGCTCGATTCCGCGCCCTGCGCCAGCGGCAGGTCGGCGTGGCCGTAGGCGTCGACCAGCGCCGCCGCATACGACGGCGACCCGGCGCCGACGTCGAGCGTCAGCAGCGCGCTCGAGCCGGGCAGCGCGTCGAAGAACGCGAGCTCGCCGACGCCGCCGGCCGGGTCGGCGACGCCGTCGGCACCGGTGATCACGAACGCGTCGTCCCGGGCGTAAGTGTGGCACTCGGCGCAGTTGCCGCTGAACGACGGCAACGCCCACGCGGCATTCGGGCCGGCGACGACACCGGCGACGAGCCAAGCGCCGATCCAAAACGCACGCGCGACCGCGGTCCGGACAACCATCTCGATCTCCCGGCCGTTCTGTTCAGCAGAGCGGCGTTCTGATTCAACGGCCTCGACGCTACGCCGGCAGCCGCGTCGCGACAGCCGGGTTTTCCCGCGCGCGGGCGACTGGCGAGCGCGGGCGCCAGGCGATCGCGATCGACGCGTGGCCGCGCAGGTCGTCCGCCGCGCTGGCACGCGTCGGCGGCAGCGCGCGGCGCGCGGCGCAGCGCCGCGGTGGCGCGAGGGCGATGCGTGGATGGAGCCGACGCGGCGCACGCCACGCGAAGGTTCGTTCGCTCGCCGGGCGACGCGCTCGCCCGCGTTCGACGGCCCGGGGCGACCTTTGCCCGCTGCCCGCTTCCCGCTTCCCGCGTCCCGCGGCACGCCGGCGGCAAGTCCGATCGCTCTACAGCCGCCGGTGGCGCAGCGCGGGCAAGTCGCGGCGCACCTGCGCGATGCGCTCGCCGTCGACGTCGGCGACGACGACGCCGGGGCCGTCGTCGACGCGCTCGGCGACGACGTCGCCCCACGGGTCGACGACCATGCTGTGGCCCCAGGTGCGGCGGCCGTTCGGGTGGCGGCCGCCCTGCGCCGCGGCGAGCACGTAGCACTGGTTCTCGACCGCGCGTGCGCGCAGCAGCAGCGACCAGTGGCGCTCGCCGGTCGTGTGCGTGAACGCCGCCGGCACGCACAGCACGTCGCAAGGCGGGTTCATCAGCGCGCGGTACAGCTCGGGGAAGCGCAGGTCGTAGCAGACGCTCAAGCCGACGCGCAGCGCGCCGGCCTGCAACGCCACCGGCGTCGCGCCGGCGGTCAGCGTGCGCGCCTCGTCGTAGCTCTCGCGGCCGTTGTCGAACGCGAACAGGTGGATCTTGTCGTAGTGCGCCGCCGGCGTGCCGTCGGGCGCGTAGACGCACGAACGGTTCGCGACGCGCCCGGCGTCGCCGGCCGCCACCGGCAGCGTGCCGCCGACCAGCCACACCCGGTGCGTCCGCGCCTGCTCGGCGAGAAAGCGCTGGATCGGCCCGTCGCCCGGCGGCTCGGCCAGCGCCAGCCGCGCGTCGTCGGACGCGCCGATGCAGCAGAAGTATTCGGGCAGCGACACGAAACCGGCGCCGGCGGCCGCGGCATCGGCGATCAGCGCCGCCGCGGTGTCGCGGTTGGCCGGCCAGTGGGGGCCGGAGACCATCTGCAGCGCGGCGATCTTCATCGCGGCGATGCTAGCCGCGCGACTGGCCGCCGCACCGCGCGCCGCGCGCCATCGAGAGCGCGCCGCGAGCGCCGACAATCCCCCTCGCGCCGGCAGGCCCGGGCAACGTCGTTAGCCTGCCCGCTTTCAGAAGAACGAAGACCGCGTGTGAACGGTACGGCGTCGAAGAACGCTGCCGCTGCACCCGCCAGCAGGAGGAACCATGTCGGTCACCGCGACGGACGCGCCGCGCCGGCGATGAACGGCGCCGTCGACCCGCCCACGGCCGCGGCCGCCTGCCGCGCCGGGCACTCCGACCCCGCCGTGCAGAGCCAGGCCGACGCCGCTCACAGCCGCTACGTACAGCGAGTGCGCCGGCGCTACGCCGACGAGCGACCGCTGCTGCCGCCCGGCGCTCCCGACGCGGCAACGGTCACCGCGCTGGTCGCCACGCTGCAGCGCGGCGGCCGCGACCTGCCGGCCGCGCTGCGCGTCGCGCGCCAGCTCGTCGTCGAGCGCCTCGCGGTGCTCGACGTCGAGGACGGCGCGGCGCTCGACGTCGTCACCGGCGCGATGACCGCGCTCGCCGAGGCGACGCTCGAACTCGCGCTCGCCGCCGCCGAAGCCGACGCCGATGCGCGCCATGGCGCGCCGCTCGCCGCCGACGGCACGCGGGTGCAGCTGTGGATCGTCGGCATGGGCAAGCTCGGCGCGCGCGAGTTGAACGTGTCGTCGGACATCGACCTCGTCTACGTCTACGAAGACGACGGCCACACCGCCGGCGACGCGACCGGCGCGCGCGCGGTGTCGCTGCACGAGTATTTCGGCTACGTCGCCAAGCGGCTGTACGCGCTGATCGGCGAGACCACCGACGACGGCTTCGTGTTCCGCGTCGACACCGCGCTCAGGCCCAACGGCGCGTCGGGGCCGCCGGTCGTCAGCCTGGCGATGCTCGAGGAGTACCTGCAGGTGCAGGGCCGCGAGTGGGAGCGCTTCGCGTGGCTGAAGAGCCGCGTCGTCGCGCCGCGCGC
>CBDUBX010000126.1:0-7047 GCA_965365495.1 uncultured Burkholderiales bacterium | reverse complement strand
CGCGGTGCAGCCGCCAGACCCCGCCGTCGGCATCGCCGAGATGGGCGACGAGAAAGCTGCCGTCGGCGAGCAGCGCGATGCCGTTCGGCCGCAGATCGCCGCCGTTCGGCAGCCGGCCGGCATACAGCTCGGCGGCCGAGCCGTCGGCGCGGGTCCGCGCGACGCCGCCGCGCCAGTCGGCGGTGTAGAGGTCGCCGGCGGCGGTGGCCAGTACGCATTCGGGACGAACGAGTCGGCGGCCGAGCCAACGCAAGTCGGCCACCGACCGAGCCGGTGGCGCGCTCCGGCCCGACGGATCTCCCGAAACAGCTTCCGACGCACGCATCAACGTATACGCTAATGCGTGTATTGCCGACCGGGTTCGGGGTTTACCCCCGTACCGTCATCGCATCGTCGTCGTCACCAACGCCGGCACGTCGACCTGCGGCGCATGGCATGCCGTGCAATTGAACATCGTGCCGCGCAGCTGTCGGGCGTCGCCGCCGCCGACGTAATGGTCGGCCGACATCGGCCGTGCCTTGCCGGCAGCGACCGGCCGGCCGATCGACGCCGGCTTGTCGTGGCAGGTCAGGCAGCCGTTGTCGCCGGGGGTCAGCGGCAGCGACTCGTCGATCGCGTGCGAAATCATCGGCGGCTCGCCCGACCCGGCGCGCGGCCGCGCGGTCGCCGTCGCTTTCGCGCTTGCGGCATCGGTGAAGACGAAAGACGTCGCTGGGACGACGTCGAAGACGCTGGCCCGGCGCAGGCCGAAGCGCTGCGGATCGAGCGGCGCGGTCGACGCGCAGCCGGCGACGGCCGCCACGACGGCAGCGACGACGGCGGCGGCGGCCGTCAGGGCCAGGCGGCTGGGGGGCACACGACGGTTCATGGCGGTCTTTCGCACGGTGATCAGGCCTTGACGACGCGGACGGCGCACTTCTTGAAGTCGGGCTCGCGCGAGATCGGATCGAGCGCGTCGAGCACGACTTTGTTGATCAGGATGCTTTCGTCGAAGAACGCCACCGACACCGTGCCTTTCGGCACCTTGTTACGGCCCTTCGTCTCGACCGCCACCTGCACGCGGCCGCGGCGCGATTCGACCCACGCCGCATCGTGGCGCTTCAAGCCGCGGCGTTCGGCGTCGGCCGGATGCATGTACATGACCACGCTCGGCTGCGCACGGTGCAGTTCGGGGACCCGCCGCGTCATCGACCCGGTGTGCCAGTGCTCGAGGATCCGGCCGGTCGTCAACCAAAGGTCGTAGGTCGCGTCGGGCTGCTCGACCGGTGCCGCGTAGGGGCGGAAGAAGATCTTGGCCTTGCCCGGCAGCGGCAGCGGCTTGGCGTCGGTGATGCCGTCGAGCGTGCCGGTGGGCGTCGCCTTGAACGCCTTGCCGTAGAAGCTGTAGCCCTCGCCGGCCTTGACGTACGGGTCGTTGCCCTCGCTGAAGCGCCAGCGCGTCTCTCGCCAGCCGGTCGGCGTCGACACCACGGGCCAGCGCAGCCCCCGCACCTTCTCGCCGTAGTAGACGTCGAACGGAGCGAGGTCGTGCTCGTAGTCGACGGTGAACTTGCGGTATTCGTCGAACAGCGCCTTCTCGACGAACCAGTTGTCGCCGAGCGCCTGCACCGTCGAGTTCGGCCGGCCTTGAGCCAGCGGGTCGGGCCAGACCACCTGGCGGTGCTCGGGCCGCGCGAACAGCACCTCGTACAGCGTCGCGTCGGGCGTGTAGCCCATCTTTTCGGCGTCGGCCAGCACGTCGGGCAGCTGGCCGTCGACGAAACCGTCGGTCTTGAGCCCGGCCAGCGCCTTGGCACCCCAGACGTCGCGCAGCCGGAAGCGCTTCGCGAACTCCAACATCATCCAGGTGTCGCTGCGCGCCTGGCCCGGCGGGTCGACCTGCTGCCGCCACGCCTGCGTGCGCCGTTCGGCGTTGCCGTACATGCCCCACTTCTCGAGCATGAACGCCGCCGGCAGCACGAGGTCGGCCACCTGGCCCGAGACCGTCGGGTAGACGTCGGCGACGACGATGAAGTTGTCGCGCTCGCGCGCCGCGCGGTTCCAGTGGTTGACGTTCGGGCTGCTCTGGAACGGGTTCGTGACCTGCACCCACAGGAATCCGACGCGGCCGTCTTCGAGCCCGCGCAGGATGTCGATGTGGTCGGACCCCGGTTTCGGGTTCAAGGTCTTGGCGGGCAGCGACCAGATCTTCTCGGCGCGCGCGCGGTGCGCCGGGTTGTCGACGACCATGTCGGCCGGCAGCCGGTGCGCGAACGTGCCGACCTCGCGCGCCGTGCCGCACGCCGACGGCTGCCCAGTCAGCGAGAACGCGCCGTTGCCCGGCGTGCCGTGCTTGCCGAGCAGCAGGTGCAGCGCGTAGATCTGCGTGTTGACCCAGACACCGCGCTGGTGCTGGTTCACGCCCATCGTCCACAGCGTCATGATCTTCGCCGGCGCGGCGCAGTACGCGTCGGCGAGCGCCACGAGCTTGGCCTTGAATTCGGCGAGCGGTTCGTCGACGTCGCCCTTCGCGAGCTCGGCGACGAAGTCGAGCGTGTACGGCGCCAGCCCGCGCTGGTATTCGTCGAACGAGATCTGCCAGTGCTTGCCGGCCGCGGTGCGGTCGACCTGCTTGACCGTCTGCCCCGCGGCGCGGCGCTGGCCGACGGCCTCGTACCGATCGAGGACGGTCTCGTTCTCCTTGCGCACCGTGTCGTGCTCGGCGGGGTCGGCGAACTGCGTCGTCGGCCGCAGGCCGTAGCCGATGTCGACCGCACCGGCGGCGAAGACGCAGTGCCGGCGAACGAACTCGGCGTTCATCGCCCCGCGCGCGACGATCTCGCGGGCGAGGTAGTTCATCACCGCGAGGTCGGTGTTGGGCTTGATGACCAGATCGACGTCGGCGATGTCGGACGACATGTTCGCGTATGTCGTGATGTTGAAGATCTTCGTCGGCTTGTGGCTCAGCTTGCGGTCGGTGACGCGCGACCACAGCACCGGGTGCGCCTCGGCCATGTTCGCGCCGCACAGCACGAAGGTGTCGGCGAGCTCGATGTCGTCGTAGACGTTGGCCGGCTCGTCGATGCCGAAGACCTGGAGGAAGCCGACCACCGCGCTGGCCATGCAGTGGCGCGCGTTCGGGTCGATGTTGTTCGAGCGGAAACCCGCCTTCATCAACTTGGCCGCGGTGTAGCCCTCGGCGATCGTGTACTGGCCCGAGCCGATGATCGCCACGCCGGCCGGCCCCTTGGCTTCGTAGTGGCGGCGGAACTGGCGCTCCATCTCGTCCATCGCGACCTGCCACGACACGGCCACGAAGTCGCCCTGCTTGTCGAAGCGGCCGTCCTTCATCCGCAGCAGAGGCTGCGTCAGCCGGTCGGCGCCGTACATCATCTTGCCGTTGAAGTAGCCCTTGATGCACAGCAGCCCGCGGTTCACCGGCGACGCCGGGTCGCCCTTGGTCGCGATGACGCGCCCGCCGGCGGTCGCCACCTGCATCCCGCAGCCGGTGCCGCACATCCGGCACACCGCCTTGTCCCAGGTCCAACCCGCGTCGGCGGCGCCGCCCTGCGCGAGCGCAGCGCCGGCGGCCGGCAGGCCCGCCGCGGCGGCCGTCGTCGCGGCGATGCTGGACTTCAGGAGTTCGCGGCGTGACAGGCTGGTCATGGCGGGTTTTCCGTGGTGGCGATGAAAAGTGCGAGCGAGGTTTCAGGCCGACGCCGCTGGGTCGTCGAAGACGTGGCAGACGAGGTCCGCCGAGACGACGTGTGCGAGCGCGCGGATGCGGCCGAATCCGGCGACCTCGGCGCCGACGTCGGCGGCTTCGTGGACGACGACGATGCGGCCGCTGGCGGCGTCGCACTGCGTGACCTCGACGCCGGGCAGGGCGGCCAGCGCCGCGGCGACGGTGTCGACGTGGCCGGGGGAGGCGGTGACGAGGATGCCCGACAGGTTCAACGTTTGGACGGACGGGACGCGATGCGAGCAGTCTGCGGAATTGCCCGCGTCGATTCGGACCCGGTTGCAGCGTTCGTTTGACATCGGTCAACCGCGATCTCGGCGCCCGTGGCGGCGTTCTTGAAGCAGTTCAAGAAAGCGTTGCAACGGCAGCAGATGCCCTGCCGGTGGCGTCGCTCGCCGATCCCGGCGCCGCCCGAACCCGCCGCAGCGATGCGGGCCGATGCCGGACGGAGCCACCGTCGCCCTACACTGCCGCGATGCCAGCCGGCCTGCGACGGACTGCCCGACGGTGAACGGCCGGGCCGTCGACTTCGACGCCGTCGCCGAGCGCTTGCAAGGCGAGGCGGTGCGGCTGCTCGCCGCGCTGCCGCTGCTGGTCGTCGCGGTGCTCGTCGTCTGGTTCGCCTGGGCGTTCGGCCGCTGGCTGTCGCGCCGCCGGTTGCTGGACCGCGTCGCGCGACGCAACCCGTTCCTGCGCGAGCTGTCGCGGACCACGGTGCGCTGGCTGTGCACCGGCGCCGGCCTGATCGTCGCGCTGCAGATCATGGACGCGACGGCGCTGGTCGGCGCGGTGCTCGGCACCGCCGGCGTGCTCGGCGTCGCGCTCGGCTTCGCGTTCAAGGACACGCTGGAGAACTACCTCGCCGGCATCCTGATGAGCCTGCGTCAGCCGTTCGTGCCGCGCGACCACGTCGTCATCGACGGCAACGAGGGCGTCGTGATGGCGATGACGTCGCGCGCGACGATCCTGATGACGCTCGACGGCAACCACCTGCGGCTGCCCAACGCGCTGGTGTTCAGCAGCGTGACGCTGAACTATTCGCGCAACCCGAGCCGGCGCTTCGAGTTCGACGTCGGCATCGGCGTCGACGAAGACCTCGTCGCGGCGCAAGCGGTCGGCATCGGCGAGCTCGGCCGCATCGACGGCGTGATGAAGCGGCCGCCGCCGCGCGCGTACATCGTCGCGCTCGGCGATTCGAGCGTGCAAGTGCGCTTTCACGGCTGGGTCGACCAGCGCCACCACGACTTCCTGCTCGTCAAGAGCGAATCGATCCGCCGCGTAAAGCTCGCGCTCGAGCGCCGCGGCATGGACCTCCCCGAGCCGATCTACCGTGTGCAGCTGGCACGCCGCGGCGATCGGCCGACGGCGGCCGACCCGTCGCGCGCCGCGCAGCCGACCGTCGTTGCCGGCGCCGACGCCGCCGAGACTGCCGAAGCCGCCGAGATCGACACCCGCGCGATCCACGATGTGCTCGAGCAGATCGCGACCGATCCGCGTCCGATCGAAGCCCACGACCTGCTCGACCCACAGGCCCCGAAGGAGTAGCGGCACGCGCCGGCGCCGCGGCGTCGGCGTCGGCGTTTTCCGCTTCAAGGTTCACCCCGATCGGCCGATACCGCGTGCAGGGCGGTAGAACGCGCGTCCCGTGCGTGGCCCAACGGAAACGGAGCGCTGGCCGTGAAACTGCTGTCGAAGATCCTCGTCGGCCCGAAGTTGATCGTTGCGTTTTCGATCGTCGCTGCGATCGGCGCGGCGATCGGCTTCGTCGGCATCTCGGTCGCCGACCGCATCGAGTCCGAAGCCGAGACGCTGTATGCGTCGCACCTGCTCGGCATCTCGGCGGTCAAGGAAGCGGATATCGATCTTGTCCACGTGCAGCGCGCGCTGGCCAACGCGATCCTCGCGCCGACGACCGAGCAGCGCGAGCGCCAGCTCGCCGCGGCGAAGAAAGACCTGGCGCGGCTGAAAGACCACCTCGTCGTTGCCAAAGGACTGCTCGTCACCGACGAAGGCAAGGCGGCGATGGCCGCGGTCGAAGGCGGCTTCGCCGACTACGAACGCCTCACGCAGCAGGTCGCGACGCTGACCGAAGCCGAGATGATCCCCGACGTGCGCGAATCGACGACGACGCTGTTCGGCCCGTTCGCCGACGCGGTGCGGCTGCTCGACGACAAGCTCGGCGACGTTGCCCACAGCAAGGAAGCGGTCGCGAAGCAGGCTTCGGCGGACGCCACCGCGCTCTACCACGCCAGCCGTAACTGGATGCTCGGGTTGATCGCCGGCGGCGTCGCGCTCGGCTTGGCGTTCGGCTGGTTCATCGCGCGCTCGATCACGCGGCCATTGGCGCAGGCCGTGGCCACCGCCGAACGCATCGGCAGCGGCGACCTGACGGTCGACATCGCGGTCGTCGGCCGCGACGAGCCGGCGCAGCTGCTGGCGGCGCTGAAGGCGATGAACGCCAACCTCGCGCAGGTCGTCGGCCAGGTGCGCGGCGCCAGCGAATCGATCGCCACCGGCAGCGCGCAGATCGCCGGCGGCAACGCCGACCTCAGCCAGCGCACGCAGCAGCAGGCCTCGGCGCTCGAGGAGACGTCGGCGTCGATCGAGCAACTGTCGTCGACGGTGCGGCAGAACGCCGACAACGCGCGCCAGGCCAACCAGCTCGCGCTCGGCGCGTCGGGCGTCGCCGAGCAGGGCGGCGCGGTCGTCGCGCAGGTCGTCGAGACGATGAAGGGCATCAACGACAGCTCGCGCCAGATCGCCGACATCATCGGCACGATCGACGGCATCGCGTTCCAGACCAACATCCTGGCGCTGAACGCCGCGGTCGAGGCCGCGCGCGCCGGCGAGCAGGGCCGCGGTTTCGCCGTCGTCGCATCCGAGGTGCGCAGCCTTGCGCAGCGCAGCGCCGAAGCGGCCAAGGAGATCAAGGGCCTGATCACCGCCAGCGTCGGCCGCGTCGAGACCGGCGCCGAGCTCGTCGACCGTGCCGGCGCGACGATGGCCGAAATCGTCGGCTCGATCCGCCGCGTGACCGACATCGTCGGCGAGATCGCCAGCGCCAGCGCCGAGCAGGCCACCGGCGTCGCCCAGGTCGGCGACGCGATCGGTCAGATGGACCGCGTGACGCAGCAGAACGCCGCTCTCGTCGAGGAAAGCGCCGCCGCCGCCGAAAGCCTGAAGCAGCAAGCCGACTCGTTGGTCGGCGCGGTGGCGGCGTTCAAGGTTCAGGGCGCTTCGCCGCGTGCCGCCGCTGCCGCGCCGGCCGCGATGGCCGTCAAGGCGATCGACGCGGCCATTGCGCCACCGCGCGCTGCACCGGCAGC
>CBDUBX010000125.1:0-7111 GCA_965365495.1 uncultured Burkholderiales bacterium | reverse complement strand
CGAACTTGCCGCCGGCGCTGTTGGCCAGCCACACGACGCCGCGGCCGATCTCGGTGTCGGTGAACTCGCCGCCGCGCTGCGGCGGCATCGCGCCCTTGCCGACCAGCGCCGAGTTCACCAGCGCGTCGTAGCCGTTGGCCAGCCGCGGCGCCCACGCCGCGGCGTCGGCGAACTTCGGCGCGCCGGCGGCACCGATCGCATGGCACGCTGCGCACTGCGCGGCGTAGACCTGCTCGCCGGTGCGCAGCGCCGTCGTGGCCGACGGATCGCGCAGCGTCACCGACCCCACGCGCTGGATGCGCAACGCGACCGACTCCTCGTCCATGCCGTCGCTACCGGCACCGGTGCGCGCGCTGAAGTCGACGAAGTTCACGAGCAGCAGGATGACGACGATCGGCACCACGAACGACGCGACGACGGCGACGATCAGCTGCTTCGGCGTGCGGATGGGACCTTCGTGGACGCTGTGCACGCCGTCGTCGTCGACGATCGCGCCGGGTGCCGCGGGGTGCGTGTCGCTCATGGGGTCCTTCGGTTCGCGGCAGGCCAAAAAAGCCGGCGGATTATAGGTAGCCGCGTCGCGCGGCCGGCGCGCCGGTCCCGTTCGCACGCAGGCGCCGCCCCACCCGCGCCTACAATGCCCGGCTGCCCCGCGGCGACCGTGGTGAAGTGGATATCATGCGGCCCTCCGAAGGCCGCGTCGCAGGTTCGATCCCTGCCGGTCGCGCCAGTCGCCGCTGCGACGCTGCGCCAAGCGCAGGCCCTTCTTGCACCGCGCCGCACGGCGCATCGCTGGCCAAGCTGCCCACCGACGCCCGCGTCGATCTCGTCGGCACGATGCCCGCCCCGTCACCCGACTTCGTCGTCCACTGCGCCGAACTGCTGGCGCCGCTCGGCACGGTCGGCGTGCGGCGGATGTTCGGCGGCTTCGGCCTCGCGATCGACGGCCTGCCGGTGGCGATCGTCGTCGGCGACCGGCTGTACCTGAAGACCAGCGCCGACTCGGCGGCCGACTTCGCCGCCGCCGGCTGCGAGCCGTTTCGTTACCGCCGTCGCGGCAGCGAGCAGCTCGTCGAGACGTCGATGTGGAGCGCGCCGGAAGTTGCGCTCGACACGCCACGAACGATGCGGCCGTGGGCGCAGCGCGCGCTGGTGGCGGCGCGGGCGGCGGCGTCGAAACGGCGCCCGGCGCAGCGGCGGTGAGGGGGTCGCTCGGTGCGCTCGGGCCTTGCCGCCGCGCCACCCGTCCTTCCTTGCCGAAGTGACCCTGCCAATGTCGCGGGCATCGGCCGTCGCGCAATCCGCGGCAAGATGCGACCGCCCATGCCCGATGGGCGCAGCCGTAGGAGCGCCGCCCCATGAAAACCGTCGTCGTCACCGCCGCGCTGGTCCTGTCCGCCGGTGCGGTCGCCGCGTGTCCCGCAGAGAAGACGCGCGACGCGTCGGTCACCGTGAAGCCCGCTGTCGTCGCCAAGGCGTCGACCGCGCCGGTCGAGCGCGTGCAGTTCGTCGCGCAGGCCGACAAGGCGTCCGAGAAGCAGACCGCGAAGCGCTGAGCGCGGGTTTCGACCCGCCGACGGGCCGGCCCGGTTCGCGGGTCGGCCCTTTTTCTTGGGGCGACGGGATCACGCCGGCCGGTCGCTGGTCGCCCGGGCGGCGCGATCACGGGGCGGCGCCCTCGTGCTTCGGCCGACCCGACTACGCCGCCCCCGCGGCGAGCGAGCCGCACACGGCGGCGGTGTCTCTCGACGGCGTCGCACGACGACGGCCTGCGGGCGCCAGCGCGGTCGCGTCCTCGACGACGACGAGCCGCGCGCCGGGCCAGACCTCGACGACCCAGCCGCTGCCGCGCGGCAGTTCGAGTGCGCCGCCGGCGTCGAGCCAGACGTCCGCCGGCGGCGTGCCGTCGGCCGACGGCGCGAGCGCGGTGATCCACGCTCGGCCGGCGTCGACGCGCAGCCAGCGCCGCCGCGGCACCGGCCGCAGCGTGACCGCGGTGTGCGCGTCGACGCGCCAGTGGCCGGGCGCATCGGTGCCGTCGGCAAGCGCTGCGGCCGAGCAGCGACCGTCGGTGTGCGGTCGCGTTGCGGTAGCGGTATTCATGCGGCCTCCTTCGCTCGAATCGGTCACTGAAGGTGGTCGATGTTCGAGCCGTCGCCGCGCGGCGTCCAATCACGCTTCGGCGCGCGATTCATAATCGGCGCGCATGAATGCGCCACGCCGCCGCCCGCTCGCGATCGGCCCGCTGCGGGCGTTCGAGGCGGTCGCGCGGCGGCTGAACTTCAGCGCCGCCGCGGTCGAGCTGCACCTGACGCAGCCGGCGGTCAGCCGGCAGATCCGCGCGCTCGAAGACGAGCTCGGCACGCCGCTGTTCGTTCGCGGCACGCGCCACGTCGAGCTCACCGCCGCCGGCGCGACGCTGCTGCGTCACGCCGGCGCGCTGATCGGCCAGCTCGACGCCGGCGTGCGCCAGATCCGTGACCGCCACCACCGCCCGCCGGTGACGGTCGCGACGTTCGCGTCGTTCGCCGCACTGTGGCTGCTGCCGCGGCTGCAGCGCTTCCAGGCGTCGCATCCCGAGTCGGACCTGCGCATCGTCGCCGGCGACGACGTCTTGTCGTTCGACGACCCGGACATCGACGTCGCGCTGCGCTACGGGCCAACGCCCGACGGCGCGGACGCCGGCGGCGGCGCGACGCGGCTGTTCGGCGACGCGTGGTCGCCGATGGCCAGCCCGGCGCTGCTGCAGCGCACGCCGATCGGCGCCGTCGCCGACCTCGCGCGCCACACGCTGCTCGACGGCGCCGAGCTGCGCCGCGGCCCGGGCTACCTCGATTGGCACGGCTGGTTCGCGGCGCAACCGGCGCCAGCACCGGTGCCGCGCGGCTGGATCTACCTCGACTACATGTCGCAGCAGGTGCAGGCCGCCGTCGCCGGCCAGGGCGTGGCGCTGGCGCGCTGCGCGCTCGTCGCCGAGGCGCTCGCCCGCGGCGAACTCGTCGAGCCGTTCGGCGCGAACGGCCGCGTCGCGTCACCGTCGGCGTACTGGCTCGTACGCTGGCCGCAGCGCCGCGAACGGCCGGCGCTCGCGGCGTTCGAGGAATGGGTGCTGGCCGAAGCGCAGGCGACGTCGACGGGGCTCGCCGCGGCCACCGCAGCGGCAGCGGCGAGCGAGGCCAGCAGCGCCGCGGCGGTGTCGGCCGCGGCGGCCGCGACCGATGCGGCAGCGACGCTCGCGGCGACCGCCGCCGCGGGTCGAGTCGCCGCAAAGCAGGGCGCCGCGCGTGCGCGATCGACGCATCGGGCTACGGCCGCGGCGGCGGCGAAGCGCGCGCCGTCGTCAGCAACGCCTAGCGAAAACCCTTAAGCTCGCGCCCCGCTGGCGCAGATCTCGCTGCGCTCCACCGTCGGCGGCGACGTCCTCCGTAGCACGCCGCCTACCGCAGGAACCACCTTGTCGAATCCACCGTTCGCCGCGCGCCGGCGAGGCCGGCCGCTGGCGCCCGCCGTGCCGTTGTTGATGCTGGCCGCGGCGCTGGCGCTCGCCGGCTGCGGCCGCGACGAACCTGCTGCCGCACCCGCCGGCGGCGCCGCGCCGCCGCCGCCGCAGGTCGGCGTCGTCACCGTCACCGAGCAGGCGGTGCCGCTCGAAGCCGAGTTGCCAGGCCGCGTCGAGCCGCTGCGCGTGGCGCAGGTGCGCGCGCGCGTCACCGGCATCGTGCAGCAGCGGCTGTTCACCGAAGGCAGCGTCGTCCGCGCCGGTCAGCCGCTGTTCCGCATCGATCCGGCGCCGTACCGCGCCGCGCACCAGAGCGCGGTCGCGCAACTCGCACGCGCGCAGGCCAACGTCGGCGTCGCCGCGGCGCAAGCGCGGCGGTTCGCGCCGCTGGTCGAGGCCAACGCGATCAGCAAGCAGGAGTACGACAACGCCGTCGCGTCGCAGGCGCAGGCCGAGGCCGACGTCGCCGCGGCGCGCGCCGCGGTGACGACGGCGCGGCTGAACCTCGATTACACGACGGTGACCGCGCCGATCGGCGGCCGCATCGGCCGCGCGCTGGTGTCCGAAGGCGCGCTCGTGACGCAGGCCGAAGGCACGCAGCTGGCGACGATCCAGCAGACCGACCGCGTCTACGTGAACTTCACGCAGTCGGCCGCCGAGGTGCTGCGGCTGCGCCGCGCGCTCGCCGCCGAACGGCTGCAGCGCAGCGCCGCCGGCGCGGTGCCGGTGCGCGTCGTCCTCGACGACGGCACCGAGCTCGACCGCAGCGGCACGCTGCTGTTCACCGACCTGACCGTCGACGCGACGTCGGGTCAGGTGACGCTGCGCGCCGAAGTGCCGAACCCCGACGGCCTGCTGCTGCCGGGGCAGTACGTTCGCGTGCGGCTGGCGCAGGCGCAGCTGCCGTCGGCGATGCTGCTGCCGCAGCAGGCGGTGCAGCGGTCGGACCAGGGCGACACCGTGCTCGTCGTCGGCGACGGCGGCGGCGTCGAGACGCGCCGCGTCGAAGTCGCCCGCGCCGCAGGCGGGCGCTGGGTCGTGACCGCCGGGCTCAAGCCCGGCGAGCGCGTCGTCGTCGACGGCGTGCAGAAGCTGCAGATGCTGCCGCCGGGCACGCCGGTGCAGCCGGTGCCGTGGACCGAAGCCACGGCGTCGGCGCCGACCGGGTCCGCCGCGTCGACGCCGGCCGCAGCGGGCGCCGCGCCGCCCGTCGCGCCGCCGCGCGCCGCTGCGGTGGCGCCGGCATCGGCCGCCGCGCGCTGAAGCCGCCAGGTCCGCCGCATGGCCCGTTTCTTCATCGACCGCCCGATCTTCGCGTGGGTGATCGCGCTGTTCATCGTCGTCGTCGGCATCGTCGCGATCCGCCTGCTGCCGGTGTCGCAGTACCCGCCGGTCGCGCCGCCGGCGATCGTGCTGTCGGTCGCCTATCCGGGCGCGTCGGCGCAGACCCTCGAAGACGCGGTGATCAGCGTCATCGAGCGCGAGATGAACGGCTCGCCGGGGCTGATCTACACCGAGTCGGTCGCGCAGGCCGACGGCACCGGGTCGATCACGCTGACCTTCGAGACCGGCACCGACGCCGACCTGGCGCAGGTCGACGTGCAGAACCGCCTCGGCCGCGCAACGCCGCGGCTGCCGCAGGCGGTGACGCAGCAGGGCGTTCGCGTCGACAAGGCGCGCAGCAACTTCCTGCTGTTCACGATCCTGTCGTCGGACCGGCTCGACCCGATTGCGTTGGGCGACTTCGCGTCGCGCAACGTGCTGCCCGAGATCCAGCGGCTGCCCGGCGTCGGCACCGCGCAGCTGTTCGGCAGCGAACGCGCGATGCGCATCTGGATCGACCCGGCCAAGCTGCTCGGCTACCGGCTGTCGACGGCCGACGTCGCGGCGGCGATCCGCAGCCAGAACGCGCAGGTCGCCGCCGGGACGATCGGCGACCTGCCGCAAATGGCCGGGCAGGCGATCGCCGCCACGGTCGTCGTCCGCGGCCAGCTGTCGACGCCCGAGCAGTTCGGCGCGATCGTGCTGCGCGCCAACACCGACGGCTCGACGGTGCGGCTGGCCGACGTCGCGCGGATCGAGCTCGGCGGGCAGAACTACGCGACGTCGGCGCGCCTGAACGGCCGGCCGTCGACCGGCATCGGCGTGCAGCTGTCGGCCACCGGCAACGCGCTGGCCACCGCCGAGGCGATCCGCAACCGGATGGCCGAGCTCGAGCCCTACTTCCCCGAAGGCGTGAAGTGGGCGATCCCGTTCGACGCGTCGGCGTTCGTCGACATCTCGATCCGCCAGGTCGTGCAGACGCTGCTCGAAGCGGTGGTGCTGGTGTTCCTCGTGATGTTCCTGTTCCTGCAGAACTTCCGCTACACGATCATCCCGACGATCGTCGTGCCGGTGGCGCTGCTCGGCACCTTCGCCGTGCTGCTGGCCCTGGGCTTCTCGATCAACGTGCTGACGATGTTCGGCATGGTGCTGGTGATCGGCATCGTCGTCGACGACGCGATCGTCGTCGTCGAGAACGTCGAGCGCATCATGAGCGAGGAAGGGCTGCCGCCGCTGGCCGCGACGCGCAAGGCGATGGGCCAGATCTCGGGCGCGATCATCGGCGTCACCGTCGTGCTGGTGTCGGTGTTCGTGCCGCTGGCGTTCTTCGCCGGCGCGGTCGGCAACATCTACCGCCAGTTCGCGGTCGTGATGGTCGCATCGATCGCGTTCTCGGCGTTCATGGCGCTGTCGCTGACGCCGGCGCTGTGCGCGCACCTGCTCAAGCCTGTCGAGGCCGGCCACCAGCATGCGAAGACCGGGTTCTTCGGCTGGTTCAATCGCGGCTTCGCGCGCACCGCCAAGGGCTACGAAGGCGTCGTCGCTCGCATCCTGCGGCGCGCGGCGCGCTTTCTCGTCGTCTACGTCGCGATCGGCGCCGCGGTGGCATGGTTCGCCTTCCGCCTGCCGGCGTCGTTCCTGCCGAACGAGGACCAGGGCTACATCATCGTCAACGTGCAGCTGCCGCCGGGCGCGACGCTGGCGAGGACCGAGACCGTGATGGAGCAGGTCGAGGGCTTCGTGCTGCAGCAGCCCGAGGTGCGCGACATGGTCAGCGTGCTCGGCTTCAGCTTCTCCGGCGTCGGCCAGAACGCCGGCCTCGCGTTCGTGTCGCTGAAGGACTGGTCCGAACGCGACGGCGACGCGAGCAGCGCGCAGGGGCTCGCCGGCCGCGTCACCGGCGCGATGCAGGGCGTGCGCGACGCCTTCATCTTCGCGCTGAGCCCGCCGCCGATCCCCGAGCTCGGCCGCGGCACCGGCTTCACGTTCCGCCTGCAGGACCGCGGCGGCAACGGCCGCGATGCGCTGGTCGCGGCGCGCAACCAGCTGCTCGGGCTGGCGGCGCAAAGCCCGGTGCTGGCGGGCGTGCGCCCCGACGGCCTGGAAGACGCGTCGCAGCTCGAGCTCGTCATCGACCGCGACCGCGCCGCCGCCTTGGGCGTGCCGTTCGACGCCGTGAACTCGGCGATCTCGACGGCGTTCGGCTCGACCTACGTCAACGACTTTCCGAACGCCGGCCGGCTGCAGCGCGTCGTCGTCCAGGCCGACGCGCCGGCGCGGATGCAGCCC
>CBDUBX010000124.1:0-7135 GCA_965365495.1 uncultured Burkholderiales bacterium | reverse complement strand
GGCGGTTCGGTGCCGACGTGGAACGCCAGCCGCCGCTCGCGCAGCTCGGCGTCGAACGCCGAGAAGCGTTCGAGCCGCCGTTGGTGCTCGACCCAGTTCTCGTCGACGAAATACTCGACGTAATGTCCCGGCCGGGCCACGTCGCGGAACAGCCCCCACGACAGCGCGCCCTGGCGCAGTCGCGCGCTTCGCGTCGCGCGCATCACGTCGGCGAACTCGGCGGCGCGCTGCGGGTCGATGCGGTACTCGATCGTCACCATCACCGGGCCGTCGTTGCTGCCGACGGCGATGCTCGGTTCGGGCGCGGCCGACGGCCGGGCCGGGCTGAAGTCGATGGCGGCGCCGCCCTCGACGGTGAGCCGTCGCGTCGCCAGCACCACCGCGCCTCCGAAGGCCGCGGCCAGCAGCACCGCGCTGCGCACGTCGCTCCAGCTCGCCACCTGCCCCCACACCAGCGAGCCGGCGGCGGCGCCGCCCATCAACGCCATCTGGTAGATCGACATGCCGCGCGCCCGCACCCAGTCGGGCATCGCGACCTGCGCGGCGATCGTCAGCGAGTTGGCCACCGAGATCCACGCCATGCCGACGAGCACCATCGCCGGCAGCGCGACCCAGATCTGCGGCACGGCGACGATCAGGCACGACAGCACGGCGTGCGCGAGCGTGCCGACCCGCACGAACGCGTCGCGGTCGTAGCGCTCGCGCCAGCGCGGGAACCACAGCGCCGCGGCGATCGCACCGGCGCCGATGCACGACAGCATCAGCGTGAACGTTCCCGCGTCGCCGCCGTGGACGCCCCGCGCCACCAGCGGCAGCAGCGCGACGAGCGCGGTGCTCTGCAGAAAGAACAGGAAGATGCGCAGCAGCACGACCTTCAGCCGCGGCGACTGCGCGGTGAACGCCAGACCGACGCGCATCGCGCCAACGAAGCGCTCGCCGGGCAGCGCGCTGGTGCGCGGCGCGCCGCGCCAGCGCAGCACCAGCACGAAGGCCACTGCGGCAAGCAGGGTGTTGAGCACGAACACCGCCGCCGACCCCGACGCCGCGAGCAACGTGCCGGCGAGCACCGGCCCGACGACGCGCGACAAGTTCATCGCGATGCCGTTCAGCGCCAGCGCCGACGGCAGATCGTCGCGCGCGACGATCTGCGGCACGATCGCCGCGAACACCGGCCAGCGCAGCGCCAAGCCGATGCCGTTGCTGAACGTCAGCGCCAGCAGCAGCGGCGCGGTCAGCAGCCCGGCCAGCGACAGCAGTGCCAGCACCAGCGCATTGACCGACACCCACAGCTGCGTCGCCGCGAAGTAGCGCCGGCGGTCGACGGTGTCGGCGAGCGCGCCGCTCGGCAGCCCGAGCAGGAACACCGGCAGCGTCGACGCGGTCTGCACCAGCGCCACCATCACCGGGCTCGTCGTCAGCGACGTCATCAGCCACGCGGCGGCGACGTCGTTCATCCACATCGTCAGGTTGGCGGCCAGCCAGGCGAGCCACAGCCCGCGGAAGATCGGCTCGCGCAGCGGACCGAGGGCCGTCGGCAGCAGCACCGCTGGATCAGGTCTCGTGAAACGCAGCTTCGCGGCCGCGGCGAATCGCCGGCAGCGCGACGGCGACGAACAGCAGCGCCGCCAGCGCCAGCAACGTGCGCGACAGCGGCCGCTCGACGAAGGTCAGCCAGTCGCCGCGCGACAGCAGCAGCGCGCGGCGCAGGTTCTCCTCCATCGCCGGGCCGAGGATGAAGCCGAGCAGCAGCGGCGCCGGCTCGCAGCCGAGCTTGTGGAACGCGTAGCCGACGAGCGCGAACACCGCGCCGACCCAGACGTCGAACGCGTTGTTGTTCAGCGTGTACAGCCCGACGCAGCAGAACACGACGACCGCCGGGAACAGCCAGCGGTACGGCACCGTGAGCAGCCGCGTCCAGATGCCGATCAGCGGCAGGTTCAGCACGACGAGCATCGCGTTGCCGACCCACATGCTGGCGATCAGGCCCCAGAACAGCTCCGGGTTGCTCGTCATCACTTGCGGTCCGGGCTGGATGCCCTTGATCATCATTGCGCCGATCATCAGCGCCATCACCGGGTTCGGCGGGATGCCGAGGGTCAGCATCGGGATGAAGCTCGTCTGCGCGCCGGCGTTGTTGGCGCTCTCGGGGCCGGCGACGCCGCGGATGTTGCCGTCGCCGAACGGCACCTCGTCGTCGCGGCGGCGCACCTTCTTCTCGACGGCGTAGGCGGCGAACGACGACAGCAGCGCGCCGCCGCCGGGCAGCACGCCGAGCACCGAGCCGATGCCGGTGCCGCGCACCACCGCCGGCCACGCGTCGCGGAAGTCGCGCCGCGTCGGCCACAGCCCGCGCACGTCGCGGGTGAACACCTGGCGCTGCTCGACGGGCTTGCTGAGGTTGGCGACGATCTCGCCGAGGCCGAAGATGCCCATCGCGATCGCGACAAAGCCGATGCCGTCGTTCAGCATGGCGATGCCGAACGAGAACCGCGCCACGCCCGAGATGACGTCGGTGTTGATCGTGCCGAGCAGCAGGCCGAGCACGGTCATCGCCACGGCCTTCAGCATCGACCCCGACGCGAGCACCACCGCGCCGATCAGCCCGAGCACCATCAGCGAGAAGTACTCGGCCGACTGGAATTCGAACGCGAGCCGGGTCATCGGCTGAGCGAACGCCGCGACGAAGACCGTACCGACGCAGCCGGCGAAGAACGACCCGAGCGCGGCCGCCGCCAGCGCCGCGCCGGCGCGGCCGCGCCGCGCCATCGCATAGCCGTCGAGCGCGGTGACGACGGCGCTGCTTTCGCCGGGCACGTTGATCAGGATCGCCGTCGTGCTGCCGCCGTACTGCGCGCCGTAGTAGATGCCGGCCAGGAAGATCAGCGCCGACGTCGCGTCGAGCGCGAAGATGCTCGGCAGCAGCATCGCAATCGTCGCCACCGGCCCTAGCCCCGGCAGCACGCCGATCAGCGTTCCGAGCAGCGCGCCGCCGAAAGCGTGCGCGAGGTTGACCCAGCTGAACGCGACGCCGAAGCCGAGCGCCAGGTGATCGACGACGTCCATCGAAGTCGCGGCGGCGTCAGCGCACCAGCGCCGCGGGCAGCAGCGGCAGCGGCAGGTTCAGCGCCTGCACGAACACCAGCCAGCAGAACGCGGTGAGGACGGCGGCGGCAACGACCGCCTCGCGCCAGCGGAACTCGGGGCCGGCGCCGGCGACGACTACCGCCAGCAGCGGCACCGCGACGACGAGGCCGACGGTTTCGAGTGCCGCGCCGAACGCCGCCACCGCGGCGGCGATCGTCAGCGCCGGCCGTAGCGGCCATGCGCCGATGCGGTCGGCGGCCCCGCGACGCAGCAGCGAACGGACGACGAGCCCTGCGCCGAGCGCAGCGAGCAGCAAGCCGAGTCCGAACGGGAAGAAGCCCGCGCCCGGGCGCGCCGACGTGCCGAAGCGGTAGGCGGTCGCGCCGTAGGCGAACGCCACGCCGACGACGACGAACAGCGCGCCCGACCAGAAGTCTTTCTCGTCCTTGACCTTCAACACCGTGCCCGGGTCGTGGGGACGCGAATTCTAGGGACGCCGTTTTCCGCTTCCTGCGTGTCGGCGGCGGCCCACAAGCGCGCGGCACGCCGTCCGGCGACCGGCAGCGCACGGCGGCGGTCGCCGGGCTGCGGAGCGCCTTCTACGCTTGCCGCTCCCTTCACCAACATCGAGGAGTCGACATGGACAAGGACAGAGACGGCAA
The DNA here is from genome assembly GCA_965365495.1 of uncultured Burkholderiales bacterium. Taxonomy (GTDB): domain Bacteria; phylum Pseudomonadota; class Gammaproteobacteria; order Burkholderiales; family Burkholderiaceae_C; genus Rubrivivax. The sequence goes on along the minus strand of CBDUBX010000124.1, from coordinate 3,389 downwards.
GAAGGACCACCCGGCGGCCACCGGCGTCGGTGCGGTGGTCGGCGGCGTCGGCGGCGGTCTCGCCGGCGGCGCGGCGGCGGGTGCGGCGATCGGCGGCATGACCGGCCCGGTCGGCGCCGCGGTCGGTGCCGTCGTCGGTGCCGCGGCGGGCGCGCTCGCCGGACGCGGCATGGCGCGGGCGGCCGACCCCGACGTCGAAGACAAGTACTGGCGCGAGAACTACAACACCCGCTCGTACGCGCAAGGCAGCAGCTACGACGACTACGCGCCGGCGTATCGCCACGGCGTCGACGCGTTCAACAAGTATCCCGACAAGACGTACGACGACGTCGAACGCGACCTTGGCAACGAATGGCCGCAGCGCCGCGGCAGCTCGTCGCTCGAGTGGGAGCGCGCCAAGCACGCGACGAAGGACGCCTGGCACAAGCTGAGCAACACCGTCGAACGCGCGGTGCCCGGCGACTCGGACCGCGACGGTCGCTGAGCGTTGACGCGCGCCCGTCCCCGCCCGCGGGGCAGGCGTCTCGCGTCACGCAGCCGCTGCGGTGCGAACCGCAGCGGCTTTTTTTTCGCCGCGAGCCGGAACCGCGTGGCACGCGCCGATCGCTCGGCCGGCGATCGCCAGGAGCGCAAGTGGTGCGCTGGGAAGCGCTTCAACGCGGTGTAGAACACGAACCGGGTCTCCCTGATTGGCGAAACCGTGGCCGCTAGTGTCCTGGACGCTGTACTCGATGTCGACGCTGCGGCGGCGCGCGCGCTGACGATCCGGTCGATCCAGGCCGCTTCCGACGCGCGGGCCGCGCGCGCGAAATTCCGTGCCGAGACCGAATTCGCTGATCGCAACCGGCGGGAGCTTGCATGTCGATGATCACGGCCGAGCAGTTCAACGCCCGCAGCGTCGGCAAGTTGCCGGGGCACCTCGGCATGGTCGTCCAGCAGGTCGAGCGCGGCCGCGTCAGCGCCGAGCTCGCCGTCGCGGCGCAGCTGTTGGCGCCGAACGGCTTCCTGCACGCCGGCTCGGTTGTCACGCTCGCCGACACCGCGGCCGGCTGCGGCTGCATGGCCAGCCTGCCCGAAGGCGCCAGCGGCTTCACGACGGTCGAACTCAAGACCAACCACCTCGGCACCACGGTCGACGGCACGCTCGACTGCGTCGCCACCGCGGCGCACCTGGGACGCACGACGCAGGTGTGGGACGCCGTCGTGACGCACCGCGAATCGGGGCGGACGATCGCGCTGTTCCGCTGCACGCAGATGGTGCTGTACCCGCGACCGGCTTGACGAACGGGCAGGGCGACACGGCCGGGGCGAACGCGCAGCCGGGCAACGGCCTTCGGCCTTCGGTCACCCGGTTGCCCGGCGCTTCGCCGACCTCGACCGCCACGGCGCCTGGATGCCGCCGACCCGCGCGATCAGCCCGCGGCCACCGTCTCCAGCCCCGGTGTGTTGCGCAGCACCTCGTCGAGCGTCGTCGTCCCTTCGGCGACCTTCATCAGCGCGGCCAGCCGCAGCGGGCGCATGCCGTCCTTCAGTGCCTGACGCCGCAGCGCCGCGGCGTCGAGCCCCGGGTGGGTCGCGGCGCGCGCGGCGTCGTTCATCTGCAGCAGCTCGTACAGCCCGGTGCGGCCGCGAAAGCCGGTGTGGCGGCATTCGAGGCAGCCGACCGGGCGGTAGCTGCGCACACCGCCCGACAGCCGCCACGGCCGCGCCAGGTCGTCGAGCGACGCCCGCGTCGTGTCGTCGTCGCGCGCCTTGCACGCCGGGCACAGCGTGCGCGTCAGCCGCTGCGCGAGCACGCCGATCACCGTCGCCGCGATCAGATAGCTCGGCACGCCGAGGTCGGCCAGCCGCGTGATCGCGCCGACCGCGTCGTTGGTGTGCAACGTGCTGAACACGAGGTGGCCGGTCAGCGCCGCCTGGATCGCCATCTCGGCGGTCGCGAGGTCGCGGATCTCGCCGACCATGATCACGTCCGGGTCCTGGCGCATCAGCGCGCGCAGGCCCTCGGCGAAGCCGAAGTCGATCGCCGGCTGCACCTGCGTCTGGTTGAACGACGGCTCGATCATCTCGATCGGGTCCTCGATCGTGCAGACGTTCACCTCGTCGGTCGCGAGCTGCTTCAGCGTGCTGTAGAGCGTCGTCGTCTTGCCGCTGCCGGTCGGTCCGGTGACGAGGACGATGCCGTGCGCGCGGCCGATCAGCGACTGCCACCCGGCGGCCTCGTGCGCGCCGAAGCCCAGCGCCGACAGCCCCTTGACCGTCGTGTCAGGGTCGAAGATGCGCATCACCATCTTCTCGCCGAAGGCGGTGGGCAACGTCGACAGGCGCATCTCGACGTCGCCGGCCACCGCCGCTTCACCGGCGGCCGGCGCCGGGCGACGCGTCTTGATGCGGCCGTCGAGCGGGCGGCGCTTCTCGACGACGTCCATGCGGCCGAGCAGCTTGATGCGCGCGGTCATCGCGCCCATCACGGTCAGCGGCACCTGGTAGACGGTGTGCAGCACGCCGTCGATGCGGAAGCGGATCGCGCCCATCTCGCGCCGCGGCTCGAGGTGGATGTCGGACGCGCGCTGGTCGAATGCGTACTGCCACAGCCAGTCGACGACCTGGACGACGCCCTGGTCGTTGGCATCGAGCGTCTTCGTCGTTCGGCCGAGCTCGACCAGCTGCTCGAAGCTCGCGCCGGCGTGGCTCTCGCCGCTCTTCTGCGCCGCGCGCACGCTCTTGGCCAGCGCGTAGAACTCGGTCGTGTAGCGACGCAGGTCGTCGGGGTTGGCGACGACAAGGCGCACCCGGCGCCGCGTGTGGGCCTCGATTTCGGCCACCCAGTCGACGTCGAACGGCTCGGCGGTGGCGACCACGACCTCGGTCGGCCCCATCGACACCGGCAGCGCGTGGCGCGACTGCGCGTACTGCACGCTCATTACGTCGGCGACGCGGCCGACCTCGACACGCAGCGGGTCGATGCGCAAGTACGCCAACCCGCAACGCCCGGCGAGCCATTCGGTCAGCGCTTCGGTGTCGAGCGCGCGGCCGTTGCCGCGGTGAACGAGCCCGGCGCCGCCGAGCCGCACCAGCGCGTGCAGGCTCGACGCGCCGGCGCGAAAGCGCGCGGCGACGCGTTCGACGTCGTCGGCGCCGAGCCAGCCGTCCTCGCGCAGCCACCGCAGCAGCAGCGGCCATTCGAGCCGGCCTTTCGGCCGCGGCGGCGTCGCGGCCGCGGCTGCCGCAGCGGGAGCGGCGGCAGCGGCGGCAGCGGCGGTCGGGGCGGCGGCGACGTTCGGGTTCACGGGGTGGCGGCGGGTTCGGTGGCGGGGACTCCGGACGGCCGCACCATCGCCGGCCAGCGCCGCGCGGCCAGCCCGAGCGGCTTGTAGCGCTGCTCGATG
>CBDUBX010000123.1:0-7155 GCA_965365495.1 uncultured Burkholderiales bacterium | reverse complement strand
GCCCGAGTTGCCGCCGCCGATCACCGCGACCTTCTTGCCCTTGAACAGCGGCCCGTCGCAGTGCGGACAGTAGGCGACGCCCTTCGTGCGGTACTCGGCCTCGCCCGGAACATTGACGTTCTTCCAGCGCGCGCCGGTGGCCAGGATCACGGTGCGGCTCTTCAGCACGCCGCCGGCCGTCGTGCGCACCGTCGCCAGTCCGCCGGGCGTGGCCGCCGGTTCGAGCGATGCAATCGTCTGGCCGGTGACGACGTCGACGTCGTAGTCGCGCACGTGCGCCTGCAGCGCCGCGGCGAACTGCGGGCCTTCGGTGTGCGACACCGAGATGTAGTTGTCGATGCCGAGCGTGTCGAGCGTCTGCCCGCCGAAGCGCTCGGCGACGATGCCGGTGCGGATCCCCTTGCGCGCGGCGTACACCGCTGCCGCCGCACCGGCCGGGCCGGCGCCGACGATCAGCACGTCGTACGGCGCCGACTGCGACAGCTTGGCCGCGTCGCGCGCCGCCATCCCGGTGTCGACCTTGGCGAGGATCTCGGCGAGCTCCATCCGCCCCGAGCCGAACGGCTGGCCGTTGAGGAACACCGCCGGCACGCCCATGATCCGGCGCGACGCGACCTCGTCCTGGAACAGCCCGCCGTCGATCGCCACGTGACGGATGCGCGGGTTCAGCACCGCCATCAGGTTCAGCGCCTGCACGACGTCGGGGCAGTTGTGGCAGGTCAGCGACATCCACGTCTCGAACACCCATTCGCCGTCACCGTCGGGCTGCAGCGCGCGGATCTGCTCGATCGTCTGCGCGTCGACCTTCGGCGGGTGGCCGCCGGCCTGCAGCAGCGCGAGCACCAGCGACGTGAACTCGTGGCCCATCGGCACCGCGGCGAAGGCCACGCCGGCCGAAGCGCCGGCGCGGCCGATCGAGAACGAGGGCCGGCGCTCGGCGTCGCCGTCGTGGCGCACCGACACCTGCGGCGACAGCGCGGCGATCTCGTCGAGCAGCTCGCGCATCTCGGCCGACGCGGCGCGGTCGTCGAGCGACGCGACGAGCTCCACCGGCTGCGTGATGCGCTCGAGGTAGGTCTGAAGCTGGCTCTTGAGGCTGGCGTCCAACATGGCGATTTCGATCGGTGCGGAAAACGAAAAGAGAAGCAGCGCGGCTGCCGCCGCCGCGGCGCAAGCGCGCCGCGGCGGGGGGTTCAACGGCCGGTCAGATCCTGCCGACGAGGTCCAGCGACGGCTTCAGCGTCGACGCGCCTTCCTGCCACTTCGCCGGGCACACCTCGCCCGGGTGCGACGCGACGTATTGCGCGGCCTTGACCTTGCGCAGCAGCTCCGACGCGTCGCGGCCGATGCCGTTGTCGTGAATCTCGCAGAGCTTGATCACGCCTTCGGGGTTGATGACGAACGTGCCGCGCAGCGCCAACCCCGCCTCTTCGATCATCACGCCGAAGTTGCGCGTGATCGTCCCGGTCGGGTCGCCGATCAGCGCGTACTTGACCTTCTTGATCGCCTCGGACGTGTCGTGCCACGCCTTGTGCGCGAAGTGCGTGTCGGTCGAGATGCCGTAGACCTCGACGCCCATCTCCTTGAACTGCGAGTGGTAAGTGGCCAAGTCTTCAAGCTCGGTCGGGCAGACGAAGGTGAAGTCGGCCGGGTAGAACATGAAGATGCTCCACTTGCCCTGCAGCGTCTTCTCGGTCACTTCGACGAACTTGCCGTCGTGGAACGCGGTGGCCTTGAACGGCAGGACTTGGGTGTTGATCAGCGACATGCGGTGCGACTCCTGGGTCGGTGGTGGATGGAACGGGCAACGGGTGGCGGGCGGCGGGCGGCGTACGACGAACCGCGAGCCCGACGAAGCCTGGATTTTCGACCTTCGTCGCGATTCGATGGTTTGATCTTCTCGATTCCACCGATTGCGTCGGGCTATCGCGACGGGAAGCGCCGCCGCGGCGGTCGCGGCCTCACACCGGCGGCCCGGTGCGGAACGGCCGCGCCGGCGCCGGCTGGTCGGGGTCGAAGCGCTCGTACTCGGAGATCACCTGCGCGCCCAGCAGCAGCAGCGTGGCCGCGACCTCCAGGCTCAGCAGCCCCGTGATCGCGCTGGCGAGCGACCCGTAGACGGTGTTGATCTGCGACAGCGTCGAGAAGTACCACAGCAGCGCGTGGCGCGACGCCTCCCACAGCACCGCCGCCGCCAGCGCGCCGACGAGCGCCGCCTGCCACGACGGCCGGCCCACCGGCATCACCATGTACAGCGACGCCAGCACGAAGACCTCGCCGACGAAGCCGAGCAGGTACAGCAGCAGCCCCGAGACGCGGTCGAGCGAGAAGCTGCGCCAGAAAAAGTCGAGCCGCGCCGCGCCCATCGCCTGCAGGTCGCTGGCCACCAGCGTCACGACGAGCAGCCCGATCCCGAGGCTGAACACGTAGCAGTACGGGATGATCGCCGACACCATGAAGTGCCGCCGGCGGATCGCCACGCGGTGGTGGAAGATCACCGACATCGCGTTCTCGAGCACGGTGAACGCCAGCGAGCTGAAGAACAGCATCGTCGCGCCGAGCACCCAGCCCATCACGTCGCGGTGGTCGAGAAAGCTCGCGAGCTCGGCGACGATCGCCCGCGACTGCCCCGGCACCAGCCACTCGAGGTAGCGGGCGATCGTCGCCAGCAGCGCGTCCTGCGGCACGACGTGCGACAGCGCGATCACCGCCAGGATCATCAGCGGCACCAGCGACAGCAGCGCGTAGTACGCCACCGCGCCGGCGAGCAGCAGCCCCTGGTTCGCGCGGAACGCCTTCAGCACCTGCCAGGCGAACGCCCCCGGGTGCTGCAGCAGGTGCGCCGCGCGGCGGCTGACGATCGGCATCGGGTCGGCGGGCGGTGCGTTCGGCGGACGGAATCAGCCCATTTTGCCGGCCACGCCGCCCTTCAAGTCGAGCCGAGGCGGGCCGATACCACCTTGTCGGCGCCGGGGGCGCTGCAGTTCGAGCGCGACCCAATGTTTCACAGCATCAAATCCCGCTTGATCGCGACCAGCGTCGCGATCGTCGCCGCCGCGGTCGCGGTCACCGGCGTCGTCGGCTACGCCCACGCGCGCAAGCTGCTGCTCGACGACCTGTCGGCGCAACTCGGCCAGACCAGCCGCGGCGAAGCCGACAAGCTCGGCCAGTGGGTCGCGTCGCAGCGCCAGGTGGTGCAGGCGCTGGTTCCGGCCGCTGCCGCGGCCGACCCGACCGCGCCGCTGCAACAGGCGGTGACGTCGGGGAAACTCGACATGGCCTACGTCGGCAGCGCCGACAAGCGCATGCGGTCGGTGCCCGAACGCCAACGCTCGCCCGACTACGACCCAACGGCCCGACCCTGGTACAAGCTGGCCGCCCAAGCCGACGGCCAGCCGGTGATGACCGCGCCGTACATCGCCGCGTCGTCGAAGAAGCTCGTCGTGACCTTCGCCGCCGCGGCACGCGATGCCGGCGCGGTGACCGCCGTCGTCGGCGCCGACGTGACGATCGCCGACCTGCTGGCCAGCCTGGCGCAGATCCGCCCGACGCCGAGCGGCTACGCGTTCCTCATGGACCGCGAGGGCCGGCTGATCGCCCACCCGCGCGCCGAGCTGACGCTGAAAGCGGCGACCGAGCTGTCGCCCGAGCTGACGACGGCGCGGATCGACGCCGCGGTCGCCGCCGACGCCGCGCCGCAGCCGGTGGCGATCGGCGACGCGAACTTCCTGCTGAAGGCCGCCGCGGTGCCGGGCACCGACTGGACGCTGGTCGCCGCCGCCGAGCAAGGCGAGGCGCTGGCGCGGCTCGACAGCCTGCTCGTCGGCATCGCGATGGCGCTGGTCGTCGTCGCCGGCAGTGCGACGGGGCTCGCCGCGCTGGCGATCAACGCGCTGCTGCGCGGGCTGACGCGGGTGCGCCAGGCCATGCTGCAGATCGGCTCGGGCAGCGCCGACCTCACGCAGCGGCTGCCGGTGACCGGTCGCAACGAACTCGACCAGATCGCTTCGGCGTTCAATGCCTTCGTCGAGCGCATCGAGAGCGTGCTGCGCGACGTGCGCGACACGAGTTCGTCGATCGCCGTCGCGTCGCAGGAAATCGCCGCCGGCGCCAGCGACCTCAGCAGCCGCACCGAGCAGACGGCCGGCAACCTGCAGCAGACCGCGGCGTCGATGCACCAGCTGACCGACCTCGTCTCGGCCAGCGCCGACAGCGCCGCCAGCGGCCGCGAGCTCGTCGCCGGATCGATGCAGCTGGCCGAAGCCGGCGGCAGCGTCGTCGCACAGGTTCACTCGACGATGGCCGAGATCACCGCCGCGTCGCAGCGGATCTCCGAGATCATCGGCGTCATCGACGGCATCGCGTTCCAGACCAACATCCTGGCGCTGAACGCCGCGGTCGAGGCGGCGCGCGCCGGCGAGCAGGGCAAGGGCTTCGCCGTCGTCGCGTCCGAAGTGCGCGAGCTGGCGCGGCGCAGCGGCGACGCCGCGCGCGAGATCAAGACGCTGATCACGCGCAGCGTCGACAGCGTCGGCCACGGCGGCCGCCTCGTCGCCGACGCCGGCCGCTCGATGCAGGAGATCGTCGGCAGCGTGCGCGGCGTCAACGCCGTCGTCGCCGAGATCGACGCCCGCGCCGGCGAGCAGCGCCGCGGCATCGGCGAGGTCAACACCGCAGTGGCGCAGGTCGACGAGATGACGCAGCGCAACGCCGCGCTCGTCGAGCAGTCGGCCGCCGCCGCGCAGAGCTTGAACGAGCAGGCGCGCCACCTCGCGGCGGTGGTCGCGACGTTCCGCCTCGGCGCAGCGGCGGCGGCGTGATCCGGCGGCGGCGGCCGGCGCGAGCCGGCGCGACCGCGACGGGCTAGACCCGCAGCCCGTCCCCGCTGCGCGGCGCGCCGCCGGCGCCGCTGCCGGCCCACGACGCGACCCGCTGCCCGGCCTGCGCCAGCTCCCCGCGCAGCCAGCGCTGCGCCGGGTCGGTCTCGTGCCGGCGGTGCCACAGCAGCCCGATGTCGATCGGCGCGACGTCGAACGGCAGCGCGCGCCACACCAGCGCGTGCCCGACGTCGACGGCGCGGACGAAGCTCCTCGGCAGCGTCGTCACGAGGTCGGTGTTGCCGACGACGCACGCCGCGGTCGAGAAGTGGTCGACGGTGAGCACGGTGCGCCGCGTGCGGCCGATGCGCGCCAGCGCGTCGTCGACGTAGCCGCGGGGCCGGCCGGCGAAGTTCACGCGCAGGTGGCGCGCGTCGCAGTAGTCGTCGACGCCGAACGCGTCGTGCGCGGCGAGCGGGTGGCCGGCGCGCATCACCGCGACGTAGCCGCAGCGGTACAGCCCGGTCAGCCGCGCCGCGCCGTCGGCGCCGGCGGTTGCCAGCTCGCGCGCGACTTCGGGGAAGAAGCCGATCGCGACGTCGGCGTCGCCGTGCTCGAGCATCGGCCGCGGGTCGCGGGTGTCGATCGCGACGACGCGCAGCGTCGCCGCGAGTCCGGCGTCGGCCCACGGCCGCACCAGCACCGGCACGAGCACCGCGGCGGTGGCGTCGGTCATCGCCAGCGTGAACTCGCGGCGGTCGCTGCGCGGGTCGTAGCCGCGCGGCTCGATCGCGCCTTGCAGCGCGCGCAGCGCGTCGCGCACCGTCGGCCACAGCGCGGTCGCGTGTCGCGTCGGCGCGACGCCGGTCGGCCCGGGAACGAACAGGTCCTCGCCGAGCGCTTCACGCAACCGGCGCAGCGCGTTGCTCACCGCCGGCTGCGTCATCGCCAACCGGTCGGCGGCGCGGGTGACGTTGCGCTCCTCCATCACGACGTCGAAGACGCGCAACAGGTTCAGGTCGAGGGTGCGGAAGTTCATGGCGGTGCCGCGGCGCGCGGGCCGCGGCCATTCAGCGCGGTGATGGGCGGATTCTGACTTGCAATTGTTGCGGCCCTAGGGCAAACCCTAGTATCGCCGATAACGAATACACAGCAGCACGACGCTGCCCCACGAGGCTCGCATGTCCGCCCATCCGCTCCACCTGCCCCACCCGCACGTCGACTTCGCGCCGCTGCGCGCTGCGGTCCACGGCTTCGGCCGCCTGCTGTGGGCGCTGTTCGAGGAAGCCGGGCGCCAGCGCGCGCGCCACGAGCTCACCGTGCTCGAGCGCCGCTGGACGGTGACGAGCCCCGAACTGGCGCAGATCGTCCGCGAGCGCGCCGCAGCCTGACGGCTGCGGCTCAGCCGCCGGCGCGGTCGTCGCCGGCGTGCGGGGTGGTCGCGCAGGCGTGCTTGCCGGCGTCCCAGCCCACCGGCCCGATCGCGCGTGTGGCGACGTCCACCGCGCGCGGCTCGAGCGTCGTCGCCATCGTGTCGTTCCAGCGGTTCAGGTAGCCGAACAGCGCGATCGTCGCGACGATCTCGACGATCTGGCCGTCGTCGAAGTGGCGCTTCAATTCGGCGAAGTCGGCGTCCGACGCTTCATTGGGCACCAGCGCCGCGTGGTAGGCCAGGCGCAGCGCGGCGCGCTCGGCCGGCGTGAACAACGGGCTCGTCTCGAAGTCCCACACCGCGCGGATCTTGTCGTCGGACGCACGGTAGAGGCTGGCCAGGTTGGTCATGTGCGCCTGGCAGTAGCGGCAGCCGCTGGCCTGGCTCGTCACCAGGCTGACGAGCATCTTCAACTCTTCGGCGACGGTGCCTTCGTACAGCACCGCGCGGTTCAGGTCCATGAACGCCTGCGCAATCGCCGGCCGACGCTGCATCGTCAGGATGCTGTTCGGCACGAAGCCGCGCGTGGCCTGATAGTGCTCGAAGCGCTCGCGGAACTGCGGGCTGGCTGCCCACGGCAGCGGGTCGACGTGCGGCATGGCGGCGATGAAAGCGGAAGTCGCGACGCGCAGATTGTCGCGGCGGCAGGCCTTCGCCGACCGCGCCGCCGTTCGGCGGACGGGCCGAGTTCGGCCTCGCCGCCGTCGCCTTGCGGCGGGCGGGCCTCGGCGCCTCGCCGCTGTCGCCGTCGGCGCGAGGGCCGTCGTCAGGGCGCGAATTCGCTGCGCGGTTCGCGCGCCAAGAGCCGCGCCACCGCGTCGGCCGGTGCGACGCGGCCGTCGAGCACATCGACGATCGCGGCGGTGATCGGCATCTCGACGCCCAGCGCCGCGGCGCGTGCAAGGA
>CBDUBX010000122.1:0-7244 GCA_965365495.1 uncultured Burkholderiales bacterium | reverse complement strand
TCAGCATCTGCAGGATGCTCGACACGCAGCCGACGTCGAACATGTCGTCGGCCTTCGGCTCGTCCTTGCCGGCCGACTTCTGCGCGACGAGCATGATCTGCCGCCCCTGCTCCATCGCGGCTTCGAGCGCCTTGATCGACTTCGGTCGCCCGACGAACAGCGGGATGACCATGTGCGGAAAGACGACGACGTCGCGCAGCGGCAGCAGCGGCAGCGTGATCGGGTCGGCGGGCAGGACGGGGTGGCCGGACATCGGGGAACCTCACTTTCTCGCCCGCACGTGGGGCCCGGACGCCGGAATGCAAGCCGGGTGCGGTGCAACGCGGCGAACGCCGTGCCCGCGCGCGAGCGAGTCGAATGTAGTGTGGCCGCAGCGCCGCGCCGTCGCCGGCTGGCGCCGATTCGCCCTAGGCGCTGGCCTTTTTTTCGCGGTAGACGAGCAGCGGCTTGGCGCCGTCGTCGACGATGTGCTCGTCGACCACGACCTTGGCCACGCCGTCGAGCGTCGGCAGATCGAACATCGTGTCGATCAACGCGTGCTCGAGGATCGACCGCAGGCCGCGCGCGCCGGTCTTGCGCGCCAGCGCCTTCTTCGCGATCGCGGTCAGCGCCGACGGCCGGATCTCGAGCTCGACGCCATCCATCGAGAACAGCCGCTGGTACTGCTTGACGAGCGCGTTCCTCGGCTCGGTAAGGATCTGCACCATCGCGTCGATGCTCAGCTCGCCGAGCGTTGCGACGACCGGCAGTCGGCCGACGAGCTCGGGGATCAGGCCGAACTTGATCAGGTCCTCGGGCTCGGCCTGGCGGAAGATGTCGGAGACACGCTTCTCGCTCTTGCTGTGGACGCTCGCCGCGAAGCCGATGCCCGACCTCTCGGTGCGGTTCTGAATGACCTTCTCGAGGCCGTCGAACGCGCCGCCGCAGATGAACAGGATGTTCGTCGTGTCGATCTGCAGGAAGTCCTGGTTCGGGTGCTTGCGCCCGCCCTGCGGCGGCACGCTGGCCATCGTGCCTTCGACCAGCTTCAGCAGCGCCTGCTGAACACCTTCGCCCGAGACGTCGCGGGTGATGCTCGGGTTGTCGGCCTTGCGGCTGATCTTGTCGATCTCGTCGATGTAGACGATGCCGCGCTGCGCACGCTCGACGTCGTAGTTGCAGTTCTGCAGCAGCTTCTGGATGATGTTCTCGACGTCCTCGCCGACATAGCCGGCCTCGGTCAGAGTCGTCGCGTCGGCAATCACGAACGGCACGTTGAGCAGCCGCGCGAGCGTTTGCGCGAGCAGCGTCTTGCCGCTGCCGGTCGGGCCGATCAGCAGGATGTTGCTCTTGGTCAGCTCGACATCGTCGCGCGCCGCGGCGCCGCCCATGTGCTTGAGCCGCTTGTAGTGGTTGTAGACCGCGACCGCCAGCGTGCGCTTGGCGGCCTCCTGGCCGATCACGTACTGGTCGAGACTGGCCTTGATCTCGCTGGGCACCGGCAGCTCGGACTTGCCGCCCTTGGCCGCGGCGCCTTCCGCGGGGACCTCGTCGCGGATGATGTCGTTGCAGAGCTCGATGCACTCGTCGCAGATGAACACCGACGGCCCGGCGATCAGCTTCTTGACCTCGTGCTGGCTCTTGCCGCAGAACGAGCAGTACAGCACCTTCTCGGCGGAGGATCCCTTCTTCTCAGCCATGGAGTGCGCTCACGAGCGGCTCGTATCGGACGCGGGGCACGATGATATTCCGGCACCGGCAAGATCCCGGCGCGCGTCGGGTCAAGCGCGCTTGTCGAGCACCTGGTCGATCAGCCCGTAGTCGCGCGCCTCGTGGGGGCTCATCCAGAAGTCGCGCTCCATGTCGGCGGTGATGCGCTCGTAGGTCTGGCCCGTGCGCTCGGCGTAGATGCGGTTGAGCTGCTCGCGCGTCTTCAGGATCTCGCGTGCCTGGATCTCGATGTCGCTGGCCTGCCCCTGCGCGCCGCCGGAAGGCTGGTGCAGCATCACCCGCGAGTTCGGCAGCGCCGAGCGCTTGCCCTTGGCGCCGGCCATCAGCAGGAACGATCCCATGCTCGCCGCCACACCCATACACAGCGTCGACACGTCGGGCTTGATGAACTGCATCGTGTCGAAGATCGACAGCCCGGCGCTGACGCTGCCGCCCGGCGAGTTGATGTACAGGAAGATGTCCTTGTCGGGGTTCTCGCTTTCGAGAAACAGCATTTGCGCGACGATCAGGTTGGCCGTCGCGTCGTTGACGACGCCGACGAGAAACACGATGCGCTCGCGCAGCAGCCGGCTGTAGATGTCGTAGGCGCGCTCGCCGCGCCCCGACTGCTCGATGACGATCGGCACCATGCCGAGGCCGACGGTGTCGTGCCCGCTCATACGGTCGAGTCCTTTCACGCCGCGCTCATCAGTTCGTCGAACGGTAGCACCTTGTCGACGACCTTGGCACGGGCCAGCACGTGCTCGGTGACGTTGTTCTCGATGACCACCGCCTCGACTTCGGCCATCCGCTTGCGGTCGCTCAGGTACCAGCGCACGACCTCGGCCGGCTTCTCGTAGCTCTGGCTCAGCTCTTCAATGTGCGCTCGCAGCTGGTCCGGTCGCGCCTGCAGGTTGTGCGCGCGGACGAGCTCGGCGACGACGAGCCCGAGGCGAACGCGGCGCTCGGCCTGCGGCCGGAAGACGTCGGCCGGGATCTCGGCCTTGTCGGCGTCCTTCACGCCACGCTGCTTGAGCTCGGCGCGCGCCGCTTCGACCATGCGCTCGGTCTCGGCGGCCACGAGCGCGTTCGGCACGTCGAGCTCGGCCGCGGCAGACAGCGCGTCCATTACCGCGGCCTTGTTGCGCGCCAGCACGCGGAACTTCACCTCGCGCTCGAGGTTCTTGCGCACGTCGTCGCGCAGCGCCTGCACGGTGCCGCCGGCGATGTTCAGGCTGGCCGCCAACGCGTCGTCGACCGGCGGCAGGTGCTGCGACTCGATCTTCTTGATCGTGACCAGGAAGTCGGCTTCCTTGCCGGCGACGTCCTTGCCCTGGTAGTCGTCGGGAAAGCGCAGCGGAAAGGTCTTGCTCTCGCCGGCACGCATGCCGCGCACCGCCTGGTCGAACGACTCGAGCATCTGGCCTTCGCCGATCACGAAGACGAAGTCGTCGGCCTTGCCGCCGGCGAAGGGCTCGCCGTCGATCGTGCCGGCGAAGTCGATCGTCACGCGGTCGCCTTCGGCCGCCGCCTCGGTCGCCGGCCGCTGGCCGAACGTGCGGCGCTGCTTGCGCAGGATCTCGATCGTGCGGTCGATCGCCGCGTCGGTGACCTCGGTCGAGATGCGGTCGACGACCGCGTCGCCGAGGTCGCCGAAGCGCACTTCAGGGTAGACCTCGAAGGTCGCGTCGAACGCCAGTGCGCCGCCGTCGCCGCCCTCCTTCTGCGAGATGCGCGGCGCACCGGCGACGCGCAGCTTGGCTTCGGAGGTGGCGTCGCTGAACGCCTTGCCGACCTTGTCGTTGACGACCTCGTACTGCACCGAATAGCCGTAGCGCTGCGCGACGACGCTCAGCGGCACCTTGCCGGGGCGGAAGCCGTCGGCCTTGACGGTGCGCGACAGCTTGCGCAGCCGCGCCTGAACCTCGCCATCGATCGCATCGGCGGGCAGCGTCAACGTGATGCGGCGTTCGAGTTTGTCTAGCGTTTCGACGTGGACGGCCATGGTGCGCTTGCGTTCGATGAAGGAAGGACGGAAGACCCGGCGACGGCGGGGTCGACGGCAACGGAGATGGTGCGCGGGGCCGGACTCGAACCGGCACGCCGATGAAGGCGTCAGGACCTAAACCTGGTGCGTCTACCGATTTCGCCACCCGCGCAAGGAGACGGCAGCGCTCCAGGCCGACGCCGAAAGCGGCGCAACCCGGTGCGGGGCAACCGCGCATTTTAGCGGTGCGTCGGTCGGCTACGGCCGCGCATCGGCCGTCGCCGGCGGCAGCGCAGTGATCGGGAACAATGCGCCGCGTGGCTGTCGCGCACTACGAGAACTTTCCCGTTGCGTCGTGGTTGTGCCCGCCAGCGCTGCGGCCGGCGGTGACCGCGATCTACCGCTACGCGCGCACGGCGGACGACCTGGCCGACGAAGGCGACGCGCCGCGCGAGCAGCGCCTGGCCGACCTCGCCGCGTACCGTGCCGATCTTCTCGCCGCAGCGCGCGGCGGCGCGGTCACGCCGCGCTGGTCTGCAGTGTTCGACGCACTGCGTGCCGCCATGCAGCGGCACGCGCTGCCGCTCGAGCCGCTGCTGCAGCTGCTCGATGCGTTCGAGCAGGACGTGCACAACCCGCGCTACGCCGACCGCGCGGCGCTGCTCGACTACTGCCGCCGGTCGGCCAACCCGATCGGCCGCCTGCTGCTGCATCTGTACGGCATCGGCGACGCGACGTCGCTGCGCCGTTCGGACGCGGTATGCACCGCGTTGCAGCTCGTCAACTTCTGGCAGGACCTGAGCGTCGACCTGCCGCGCGGGCGCTGCTACGTGCCGCTGGCCGACGCCCGCGCGCATGGCGTCGACGACGCGATGCTCGCCGCGCACGCCGACCCCGCGCCGATGCGCGCGCTGGTCGCTGCGCTGTGCGACTGGGCGGCATCGACGATGGCCGACGGCGCGCCGCTTGCAGTCGACCTGCCAGGGCGCATCGGTTGGGAACTGCGCCTCGTCGTCCACGGCGGCCTGCGCATCGTCGAGAAGATCGGCGCGATCGGCCATGCGGCGCGCACGCAACGCGTGACGATCGACGCCGGCGACGCGCCGCGGCTTGCGTGGCGCGCGCTGCGCATGCGCCATCGACCGCGATGACGCCGCAGCAATACGTTCAGGACAAGGCGGCGAAGAGCGGCTCGTCGTTCTACTACGCGTTCTTGTTCCTGCCCTCGCCGCGGCGCGCAGCGATCACCGCGTTCTACGCGTTCTGCCGTGAAGTCGACGACGTGGTCGACGGCGTCGTCGAGCCGAGCGTCGCCGCGAGCAAGCTGCAGTGGTGGCGCACCGAGGTGCGCGGCGCATTCGCCGGCGCGCCGACCCATCCGGTGACCCAGGCGCTGCTGCCGCACGCGGCGCCCTTCTCGATCACTGCCGACCACCTGCTCGCGGTCGTCGACGGTTGTCAGATCGACCTCGACCAGAACCGCTTCCTCGACTGGGCCGCGTTGCGGCGCTATTGCCATCTCGTTGCCGGCATCGTCGGCGAGGTCGCGGCCAACATCTTCGGCCGGACCGACGCGCGCACGCTCGACTACGCGCACCGCCTCGGCCTGGCGATGCAGCTGACGAACATCATCCGCGACGTCGGCGACGACGCGCGCCGCGGCCGCATCTACCTGCCGCTCGACGAACTGCAGCGCTACGGCGTGGACGCGCACGAGCTGCTGAAGCGCGACCCGCCGTGGGGCTACAGCGACCGGTTCACCGCGCTGATGCGATTCCAGGCCGAGCGCGCGCACGCCACGTTCGACGACGCGATCGCGCAGCTGCCCGATGCCGACCGCGCCGCGCAGAAACCCGGGCTGATGATGGCCAACATCTACCGCGCGCTGCTGCGCGAGGTCGAGGCGCAGGGCTTTCGCGTGCTGCACCAGCGCACGTCGCTGACGCCGCTGACGAAGTTGTGGATCGCGACGCGGACGCACCTGCGCGGCCGCTGACCGCGCTGGCCACAGGCGAGTCTGCGGCACCGACGCTGGCCGTCGTCGGCGCCGGCTGGGCCGGGATCGCCGCCGCGGTACGCGGCGTCGAGGCGGGCCGCCGCGTCACGCTTTACGAGATGGCGAAGACGCTCGGTGGCCGCGCGCGCAGCGTCGTCGACGGCAGCGCCGTGCACGACAACGGTCAGCACATCCTGATCGGCGCGTACCGGCGCACGCTGGCGCTGATGGCGACCGTCGGCGCGCCGGCCGACGCGCTGGCGCGGCTGCCGCTGGCGCTGCGCTTCCCCGACGGCCGCGGTCTGGCGCTGCCGCCGGGCCCCGCGGCGTGGGCGTTCGTGCGCGGCGTTGCCGCGGCTCGCGGCTGGCGCAACTCTGACCGCTGCGCGCTGCTGGTTGCGGCGGCGCGCTGGGCCGCGCACGGCTTCCGCTGCGATGCGACGCTGACCGTCGACGGGCTGTGCCGCGGGCTGCCGCGCACCATCCGTGCCGACCTGATCGACCCGCTGTGCATCGCCGCGTTGAACACGCCGCCCGCCGAGGCGAGCGCGGCGACGCTGCTCGTCGTGCTGCGCGACGCGCTGTTCGCCGGCCGCGGCAGCGCCGACTTGCTGCTGCCGCGACGGCCGCTCGGCGAACTCCTGCCCGACCCGGCGGCGCGCTGGCTGCGAGCCGCCGGCGCCGAACTGCGCATCGGCACGCGGGTCACGTCGATCGCCCGCGACGGCGCCAGCTGGCGCGTCGACGGCGGGCACTACGACGCCGTCGTCAGCGGCGCGGCGGCATGGGTCGCTCGCGGACTACCGGCCATCGGCGACGCGGTCGTTGCGCAGGCACGCGACGCGTTCCCGACGGGCACGTGGCCGCAGCCGCCGCAATGGCTGCGCACGGTCGCCGAGAAGCGCGCCACGTGGCGCTGCACGCCGGCGCTGCGGCTCCCGTCGCAAGCGATCGCGCCCGGGCTCGTCGCCGCCGGCGACCACGTCGCCGGCCCAGCACCGCTCTACCCGGCGACGCTCGAAGCCGCGGTGCGGTCGGGCGAATCGGCGGTCGCGGCGCTGCGCCGGCCGCCGCGGGCTGACAACGCGCACTGAAGCGGACCGGCGCCATGCAGAATTCGCCCAGCAACCGACCTCCCGAGCCGATGCCGCCGCCCCGCCCCACGACTCCGACGATCCAGGTGCTCGAGCGGTGTTTCGCGGTGATCGACCTGCTGGCGACGCACCGCGATCCGGTGTCGCTGAAGGAAATTGCCGCCGCCACCGGGCTGCATCCGTCGACCGCACACCGCATCGTCAACGACCTGACCCTCGGTCGCTACCTCGAGCGGCCGCAGACCGGTACCTACCGCCTCGGCATGCGCCTGCTCGAGCTCGGCAACCTCGTGAAGGCGCGGCTCGACGTGCGCGAAGCGGCGCTCGCGCCGATGCGCGAGCTGCACAAGGCGACGCTGCAGGCGGTGAATCTGTCGCTGCGCCAGGGCGACGAGATCGTCTACATCGAGCGTGCCTACGGCGAGCGATCGGGAATGCAGGTGGTGCGCGCGGTCGGTGGCCGCGCGCCGCTGCACCT
>CBDUBX010000121.1:0-7310 GCA_965365495.1 uncultured Burkholderiales bacterium | reverse complement strand
GCGCGGTCCTTGTGCGCGACGTACCACGGCGCATGTTCGCCGCCGCCCGTGGCGACGCCGCCGATGCCGAGACCCTGGCGCTGCCCGAGCGTGTAGAAGCTCAAGCCCACGTGGCGGCCGACGACGCGCCCGTCGGCATCGACGACGTCGCCGGGCTCGTCGTCGAGCCAGCGTTGCAGGAACGCGCGAAACGGCCGCTCGCCGATGAAGCAGATGCCGGTCGAATCGCGCTTGCCGGCGTTCGGCAGGCCGATCTCGGCGGCCAGCGCGCGCACCGCCGACTTCTTCATTTCGCCGACCGGAAACAGCGTGCGCGCCAGCTGCGCCTGGTTCAGCCGGTGCAGAAAGTAGCTCTGGTCCTTGGTGACGTCGACGCCCTTCAGCAATTCGAAGCCGTGAGACATCGACCGCACGCGCACGTAGTGGCCGGTGGCGATGCGCTCGGCGCCGAGGCGCAGCGCGTGGTCGAGGAACGCCTTGAACTTGATCTCGGCGTTGCACAGCACGTCGGGGTTCGGCGTGCGACCGGCGCGGTACTCGGCGAGGAACGACGCGAACACGCGGTCGCGGTACTCGGCGGCGAAGTTGACGTGTTCGAGGTCGATGCCGACGACGTCGGCGACCGCCGCGGCGTCGACGAAGTCGGCGTTGGCCGAGCAGTAGGCGTCGTCGCCGCCGTCTTCTCCGGGCCGGTCGTCGCCCTCCCAGTTCTTCATGAACACGCCGACGACTTCGTGGCCCTGGCGCTTCAGCAGCCACGCCGACACCGCCGAGTCGACGCCGCCCGACAAGCCGACGACGACCCGCTGCAGGGACTGCGCCGCCATCGACCGCCCGCTGCGCTGCGCGTCAGCCCGCCGGCCGCAATGGCCGGCGGCTGGCATGCGCCAGATAGAACCACTCGTGCCCCGGCTGCGCGCTGTCGTCGGGGAAGACGACGTAGCCGGCACGCGGCGCGCGCACGTCGCTGCCGTCTTCGCGCCGCGCGATCGCCTCGCCTTCTGCGACCGTGTCGAAGCTCGCCCACGGCCGCACGAAGCGGTCGCCGGCGGCGTGGCGGTCGACGACTTCGGCGAGCGTCAGGCATTCGAAGTCAGCGAGCGGCGCCGCCGGCGGCGCCAGCGGCAAATCGGCGATGCCTAGCAGCGCCAGCGCCTGGCGGATCGCGTGCTCGGCGACGTCGACGCCCGCCGGGTCGTCGTGCTGGCCGCATTCGAGCGTCACGCCGTAACCGCCCTGGCTGCGGATGTACTCGGTCGTGCCGACGCCGTAGCTCGCGTCCTCGTGCACCGCGCCCGGCGTCAGCCCGCGAGCCTTGCGCCGCGCGACGCCGTCGGCGTAGGCCGCCATCCAGCCGTCGACGACGCGCGTCGGGCCGACGTGCGCGGCCAGCCGCGCCTCGGCCGCGGCGTGCGCGAACGGCTCGAGCGCGCCGGTGTTGTCGGCCGGCCCGCGCAGCACGAACGGCCGCCCCGGACGGCGAAAGCTGTGCAGGTCGAGCAGCACGTCGTGCGCGGCGAGCCAGCGGCACAGCACGCCGGCGACGCGGTCTTCGTGGTCCTGCGGCGTCGCGGTCGGCTGCAGCCGGCGGTTCAGGTTGCGGTCGCCGGCGCGGCGCGCGTGGCGGTAGGCGAGCGGGTTGCACACCGGCACGAAGGTCACGCTGCCGCGGACGATCGCGACGTCGCCGGCGTCGATCGCCGCGACGACGCGCGCGATGCCGTGCGTGCCGGCGACCTCGTTGCCGTGGACCGCCGCGGTGACGATCAGCCGCGGCCCCGGCGCCAGACCGTCGTAGCGGAGCGCACGCAAGTGCCCGAGCGGGATCGTCGACGGGTCGGGGACGATGGCCGAAGCGCCGACGGCGTTCATTCGTCGCCGCCGCACAGCATCCGCGCGGCGCGCGCGTAGCGGTCGTGGATGCCGACGATCACCGATTCGGGCAGGTCGAGCGCGGCCTGCGCGACGCCGCCGGTCTCGCCGCGCTGCGCGAGCCAGTCGCGCAGCGGCTGCTTGTCGAGCGCTTCGATCCGGCCGGCGGCGAGCGCGTCGGCCAGCCACAGCCGCGACGAATCGGGGGTCAGCACCTCGTCCATCAGCGTCAGCGTGCCGCGGTCGTCGACGCCGAACTCGAACTTCGTGTCGGCGACGACGAGGCCGCGGCTCGCCGCGTACGCCGCCGCGGCGCGGTACAGCGCGAGCGACGTCGCACGCACTTCGTCGGCGCGGTCGGCGCCGATCAGCTCGACGAGGCGCGAGTAGCCGATGTTCTCGTCGTGGTCGCCGGCGGCGGCCTTGGTCGCCGGCGTGAAGATCGGCTCGGGCAGTGGATCGGTCGGCGCCAGCCCCGGCGGCAGCGGGATGCCGCAGACGGTGCCGCGCTCGGCGTACTCCTTGCGACCCGACCCCACGACGTAGCCGCGGACCACGGCCTCGCACGGCAGCGGCGTCAGGCGCTTGACGAGCATCGCGCGGCCGCGGATCGCGTCGGCCTCGTCGGGCGCGACGACCGACGCCGGGTCGTCGCCGGTCAGGTGGTTCGGCACGAGGTCGGCGAGCCGGTCGAACCAGAACCGCGCGATCTGCGTCAGCAGCCGGCCCTTGCCGGGCACCGGGTCCTTCATCACGACGTCGAACGCGCTCAAGCGGTCGCTGGCGACCATCAGCAGCCGGTCGTCGCCGACCGCGTAGTTGTCGCGCACCTTGCCGCGCGAAAGCAGCGGCAGCGAGTGCAGCGACGTTTGCTGCAGCGCCGGGCCGAGGGCGCGCAGAGCGGGCGAGGGGTCGGTCATGGGTCGGGTCGGTGGCGCGACGACGCGCGCGGCCGGCTATTTTGCGAGCAGCCGGTGCACCGCGGCGCCGAGCGCCGGCAGCCGCCAAGTCGTCGCGCAGCGCGCATCCGGCGCGGTGCGGCGCCCGAGCGTCGTCAGCACCGCCACCGCGTAGTGCGTGCCCGACGCCTCGCGAACGACGCCGGCGTCCGACGCGTAGCTGTCGGTCGTGCCCGTCTTGTGCGCGAACGCCGGCGCGTCGGGCAGCCCCGCGACCCAGCCGGGCACGCCGCGCAGCGACCCGCTCGACAGCACGTGGTCGTGGCGCTGGCGCGCGAGCAGCGCGAGCAGGCGCCGGCGCGTCTGGCGCGACAGGGTCGGCGCCGTCGGCGGCAGCCAGCTCGGCGGCGGCGCGTCGACGTCGAGCAGCCACAGCAGCCGCACCGTGTCCCACGCGGTCATGTGGATCGCGCCGACACCGGCACCGTCGGCATTGCGCCAGCCGCCGGCCGCGGTCGTCGCGTTGACCTGCAGCGTCGACAGGCCCCACGCGGCAAACGTCGCGTTCAACGCGTGGTCGCGCGCCGGCGTCAGCACGCCGCAGCGGTGCAGCGCGGCGACGCAATCGTCGGTGGCGGCGTTGTCGCTGGCGACGAGCATCGGCGCGACCGCGTCGGGCCAGCCGACGAGCAGACGCCGGTCGACCGCCAGCCCGACGCCGACCCCGACCAGCAGCTTCAGCAGCGACGCCGGGTAAGGCGCGACGAAGCGCGTCTGCGCTTGCGGCGCCGGCGCGATCGGCGCGAACGCGAGCCGCGACCAGTCGGCCCCCGGCTGCCACGCCGGCGAGTCGAGCGCGGCGTCGCGGACGTCGCCGTCGAAGCGCACGTCGACGACCGCGCCGGCGCCGTCGGCGATCGTCGCGACGTGCCCGTGCGGGTGTTCTCGCGACAGCAGCACGTCGGCCCAGCGCGGGCCGCCGGCGGCGGCGAAGTCGACGACCGCGAGGTCGACGCTCGGCAGCGCGTCGAGCGCCGCGCCGCCACGGCGCGCGTCGGCGGTCGAGCCGAAGTCCTGCGCGACGACCGCGTCGCGCAACGCGGCGCCGAGCGCGTTCCTGGCGTCCGAGTCGTTCAGCGGCGCGCCCGGCGGCCGGTTGCGGGCGACGCGGCGCCGGTGACGGTTTCGACCCGCGTCCCGCGCCGGCCCCGGTCAGAAAAACTTGTAGTTGACGCGCAGCGTGTACGACCGGCCGCGCGGGTCGGCGACGCGCGGGTCCCAGCCGGCGCCGGCGGCGAAGTCGAGGTTGTGCGCGGTGAACGGCGGGTCTTCGTCGAAGAGGTTCTTGATCCCGGCGGTGACGGTCAGGTTGCGCACGCCGCTGTAGGTCAGCGCCAGGTTGTAGACGGTGTAGCTGTCGACCTCGGGGTCGAACCCCGGCGGCACGGTGCCGGCCGGCACCTCGTCGCGGTAGCCCGACGTGTAGCTCTGGCCGACCATCGCGCTCCAGTCACCGCGCGTGTAGGCGACGTTGAGCTGGTGCTTCCAGCGCACGAACAGGTCGCGCGAATCCCACTGGCCGGCGCTCTCGACGTAGGGCTGGCTCGTGAAGATCCGCGAGCGGTGGCTGTCGATGTAGGTGCCGTCGAAGGTCGCGGTCCACGTCGCACCGCCCCAGCGCGTGTTCGCCTGCAGGCTGACGTCGGTGCCGCGCGTGATGTCGCCGGCGGCGTTGATGAAGCCGGCGCGGATGTAGCCGCCGTCGTCGTCGAGCCGGCCGTTGGCGCCGCGGACCAACGCCCCGGGGAACTGCGTCCAGTTGGCGATGACCTGCTGCGGCGTCAGTTCGTAGATCAGGTTGGTGCGCTTGATCTGCCACAGGTCGACGCTCGCGGTCAGCCACGGCAGCGGCGACAGCGCGAAGCCGATCGTCCACTGCTTGCTCGTCTCGGGATCGAGGTTCGGGTTGCCGCCCTGCAGCGCGTCGGGGCGGATCGCGCACACCGTCAGGTCGGCGCCCGGCGCGCTCGGCCCGGCCGGGCACAGCTCGGGGTCGGCGATGTTGCCCGGCACCTGCGATTCGACGAGCTGCGTGTACAGCTGGAAGAAGCTCGGCGCGCGGAAGCCCTCGTTGTACGAGCCGCGCAGCACGACCTGGCGCAGCGGCTGCCAGCGCAGCGTGACCTTCGGGTTCGTCGTCGTGCCGAAGTCGCTGTAGCGGTCGGTGCGCACGGCCAACGTCGCCTCGAGGTCGCGGACGATCGGTACCGCGGCCTCGACGAAGGCCGCGGTGATGTCGCGCGAGACCTTCGGGAACGGCGGGTCGAACGGGGCCAGGAACACCGGCGGCGTGCGCGTCGAGCCGTCGTCGAAGGCATAGCTCTCGCTGCGGCGCTCGACGCCGAACGCCATCGCCAGCGGTCCGGCGGGCAGCCGCACGACTTCGCCGGAGACCGTGCCGTCGAGCTGCGTCAACGTCGCGCGGCCGTCGAACAGCCGGGTGCCGGCGGCGCTGGCGCCTTCGAGCAACGCCATCGCCTCGGGGGTCTGCGTCTGCCCGGGCAGCAGCCACGGGTTGACGAGGCCGCTGCCGAGCGCGGCGACCATCGGCTGCGTGAACAGGTAGCCGCGGCCGAGGACCGATTCGGCCTTGCTCTGCGACGTCGACAGGCCCACTCGCCAGTCCCAGCGGTCGCGCCACGTGCCTTCGGCGCCGACGAGCATCCGCCACGCGTCGGTCGTCGTCTCGATCGTGCGCCCGCCGCAGTCGGTGCAGCGCCAGCGGTAGGCGATCGGCCGTGTCGGGTCGAAGCTCGGGATGTACGCCGACAGGTCCTGGTAGTACGGCCCGCCGACCGGGTATTGCGCGCCACCGGCGGTCGCGCCGGTGGTCGTGATCTGGTACGGCTCGAACTGCTTCGTCGCCACCGCGTGCGAGCCGGTGAACTCGGCGACGAGGTCGACGTCGGGCGCCAATGCGAACGTGCCGCGGGCGACGAGGTTGGACCGCTCGACCGGCTGGATCAGCATCGCCGAGCCGCCGTAGTCGAACGCGCAGGCCCAGCGCGCGCCGGGGTTGTTCCACAGCGCCGACTGGTATTGCGACATCCCGGGAACGGTGTCGCAAGCGTCCTGGAACGACAGCAGGTTGGCGCGGTTGTAGGTCTGCGCGCCGGTAAACGGCAGCGTGAACGTCGCGCCGAGCGCCGTTCCGGCGGCGCCGGTCTGGGTCGCGAACGGTGCGCCGGCGGTGTCGGGGCTGAGGCCGCGTTCGGGTTGGAAGCCGTTGGAGAAGCCGCGCTCGGTGCCGGCGAGCCCGCGCTGGCGGTCGACGGTGATGCTGGCCATCACGTTGTAGCGATCGGTCAGGAGGTTGCCGAAGCCGCCGAGCAGCGACCCGCGCCAGATGTTGCCGCCGCCTTCCTCGGTGACGTCGACGAAGCCGGTGGCCTCGAGCCCGGTGTAGTCGCGCCGGAGGATGAAGTTGATGACGCCGCCGATCGCGTCGGTGCCGTAGACCGCCGACGCGCCGTCCTTCAGCACCTCCACGCGCTGGATCGCCGCCAGCGGGATGAAGCTCAGGTCGGCGGCGTTGCCCTTGGCGCCGTGGGCGACGACGCGGCGGCCGTTGAGCAGCACGAGCGTGTTGTTGGCACCGAGTCCGCGCAGGTTGGCGCTCGAGTTGCCGTTGTTGTTGCGGTCGGTCGTGCCGAGCTGGATGCCGACGTTCGACGCGAGGTTGTCGGCGCCGGTGCCGTTGGCGCTGATCCGCGCGACGAGCTGCTCGGCGCTGACGATGCCGGCGCGGTCGATCTCCTCGCGCGTGATCGTCTGCAGCGGCACTGCCCCTTCGGCCTGGACGCGCTTGATGCTCGAACCGGTGATCTCGACGCGCTGGCCGACCTGGGCCGTCGCGGGGGTCGTCAGGCCGAGCGCGACCAGGCTGGCGGCGAGGGCGGTCATCTTCATCGGGGTTTCCTGGCAAGAGTGGAAGCGGCGCCGCGAAGTGTTGCCGCGTCGCGCGCCGCGCTCCATCCGGGGTCGCCGCAACGCTCGGGCATTGACGCGGCCAAACAACGCCGTTCGCGCCGGGCCGCGCCGGTCGCTGTGTGAACATCGCGCCCGGCCGCCGTCGGCCATGCCGCCCGCCGTTTCCCGTGCCGCCGTCCGTCGCCGCCCCCACGCCGCCCGCGCACCCGTGGCGCTGGATCCCGACGCTGTACTTCGCGCAGGGGTTGCCGTACGTCGTCGTGATGACGGTCGCGGTCGTCGTCTACAAGAACCTCGGCGTCGGCAACGCCGAGATTGCGCTGCTGACCAGCTGGCTGTACCTGCCGTGGGTCGTCAAGCCGCTGTGGAGCCCGGTCGTCGACCTGCTCGGCCGCAAGCGGCGCTGGGTGGTCGGACTGCAATTCGTGCTCGGCGCGGCGCTGGCGCTGGTCGCGCTGGCGCTGCCGGGGCCCGGGTTCCTGCGCGCGACGCTCGTCGCGTTCTGGCTGATGGCGTTCGCGTCGGCGACGCACGACATCGCCGCCGACG
>CBDUBX010000120.1:0-7382 GCA_965365495.1 uncultured Burkholderiales bacterium | reverse complement strand
GTTGAGCTGCGTCACCGCCTTGGCCGCCCAGTAGTAGCGGTGCATCAGCAGCTCGGAGCTGCGCAGACCGTCGGCGGCGCTGGTGCGCAGGCCGAAGCTCTCGGCGACGGCGGTCTGCAGGTCGAACACCAGCCGGTCCTCGCGCCGCCCGGCAACGACGTGCAGCCGCGCGCGGATCGACCGCAGCACGCCCTCGTGGCGCACCAGCTGGCGCGCCTCGAACGCGGTGATCAGCCCGCTCGCGGCGAGCTCTCGCCAGGTGCGGCCGAGCCCCGCGGCGCGCGCGACCCACGCCAGCACCTGCAGGTCGCGCAACCCGCCGGGGCTTTCCTTGATGTTGGGCTCGAGCGCGTACGGCGTGTTCTCGTACTTCACGTGGCGCTGGTGCATCTCGAGCGTCTTGGCGCGCAGGAACGCGCGCGCGTCCATCGCCGCGTCGTGCGCGCGACGCAGCGTCTCGAACGCGGTGCGCGATCCGGCGAGGCGGCGCGCCTCGAGCAGCGACGTCTGCACCGTGACGTCGCGCGCCGATTCGGCGAGGCAGTCGGCATGGGTGCGCACCGACGAGCCGACTTCGAGGCCGACGTCCCAGCACGCGGTGACGAACGATTCGACCGCGGCGCGCGTCGCGTCGTCGGGCGGCTCGGGCAGCAGCACCAGCACGTCGACGTCCGAATACGGGAACAGCTCGCCGCGGCCGTAGCCGCCGACGCCCAGCAGCGCGGCGCGCGGCGGCATCGCGGCGCCGCGCCACAATGCGGCCAGCGTCGCGTTGGCGAGCCGCGCGAGGCGCCGCGTCAGCCGGTCGGCTTCGCGTGCCGTCGGCGGTGCGGCGCGGAACTGTTCGAGCAGCGCCGCCTTGGCGGCGCGCCACTGCGGGCGCAGCGTCGCGACGGCGGGGCCGACGCCGCGTTCAGCCGGCGACGGCTGCGGCGTGGCCATACCCGGCCGGCGCGAAATCGGGCGGCGCGGGGCTGCCGGCGCTGACCGTCAGGACTTCGTAGCCGACGTCGGTGACGAGGACGGTGTGTTCCCACTGCGCCGACAGCGAACGGTCGCGCGTGACGATCGTCCAGCCGTCGTAAGGGCGGTTGCCGCGGCGGTCTTCCTTGATCTCGCGCCGGCCGGCGTTGATCATCGGCTCGATCGTGAAGATCATTCCCGGCACCAGCACCTCCTGCGTGCCGGGGCGGCCGTAGTGCAGCACCTGCGGCTCCTCGTGGAAGCGCGCGCCGACGCCGTGGCCGCAGAACTCGCGCACCACCGAGTAGCCGGCCGCTTCGGCGAAGGTCTGGATCGCGTGGCCGACATCGCCGAGCCGCGCGCCGGGGCGCACCTTGACGATCCCCTTCCACATCGCCTCGTAGGTCACGCGGACCAGCCGCGTCGCGACGATGCCGGCCTCGCCGACGACGTACATGCGGCTGTTGTCGCCGTGCCAGCCGTCCTTGATGACGGTGACGTCGATGTTCAGGATGTCGCCGTTCTTCAGCGGCCGGTCGTCGGGAATGCCGTGGCAGACGACGTCGTTCAGCGACGCGCACAGCGACGCCGGAAACGCCGGGTAGCCGGGCGGCTGGTAGCCGAGCGTCGCCGGCACGCCGCCCTGCACGTGGACCATGTGGTCGTGCGCGATGCGGTCGAGTTCGCGCGTCGTGACGCCGGGCCGGACGTGCGGCGTCAGCAGGTCGAGCACTTCGGATGCCAGCCGGCCGGCGACGCGCATGCCGTCGATGTCGGCGGCGGACTTGACGATGGCAGCCACGGGCGTCAGCCGCGGCGGGTGGCGGGTCGTTGCATCGCGGCGATTATCCCATCGGCCCCTCGGAGCGCGCCCTAGAATTGCCGGTTTGCCGCGGCGGGCGAAGCGACACCGTATGAGCCACACCCCGATGCCGTTGCCCGTGCGGCACGTCGAAGGCGGCGACGCGCTGCCGGCATTCCGCGCGCAGGCGCTGCTGGCGCAACTGCGGACGGTGGCGCCGCGGATCTCTTCGGTGGCCGCGCGTTTCGTGCACTGGGTGGCGTTCGACGCCGCCGCCGACGGCGAGCGCGATGCCGCGCCGCTGGCCGAACTGCTGCGCTACGGCGAGCCGTACCGCGGGCCGGTCGACGGCGGCGAGCTGGTCGTCGTGATGCCGCGGCTCGGCACCGTGTCGCCGTGGTCGAGCAAGGCCACCGACATCGCTCGCAACTGCGGTTTGAAGGTGCACCGCATCGAACGCGTCGTCGAGTTCCGCCTGGCGGTGGAACGGCGGTGGGACGCGGCGCAGCGCGCCGCGATCGCCGACCGGCTGCACGACCGCATGACCGAAAGCGTCGCGTTCGACCGCGAGGCAGCGGCGGCGCTGTTCGCGCCGCGCGACGCGGCGCCGATGGCGACCGTCGACGTGCTCGGCCGCGGCCGCGCCGCGCTCGCCGACGCCGACGCCGCGTTCGGCCTGGCGCTCGCCGACGACGAGATCGACTACCTCGTCGACGCGTTCACGCGGCTTTCCCGCAACCCGACCGACGTCGAGCTGACGATGTTCGCGCAGGCCAATAGCGAACACTGCCGACACAAGATCTTCAACGCCCGGTTCACGATCGACGGCGTGGCGCAGGAGCGGTCGCTGTTCCAGATGATCCGCGCAACCGAGGCCGCGTCACCGGGCCGCACCGTCGTTGCCTACGACGACAACGCCGCGGTGATGGTGGGCGGAGACGTCGTCCGCTTCGTCCCCGACGGCTTCACCAACGCGCCGCGATACCGCGCGCGCCCGGTCGCCGCGCACGTGCTGATGAAGGTCGAGACGCACAACCACCCGACGGCGATCAGCCCGTTTCCGGGTGCGGCCACCGGCGCCGGCGGTGAGATCCGCGACGAAGGCGCGACCGGCCGCGGCGCGAAGCCCAAGGCCGGGCTCGCCGGCTTCGCCGTCGGCGCGCTGCACCTGACGCCCGACCGCGAGCCGTGGGAGCGCGACACCGGCGACCGCCCGGCGCACATCGCGTCGGCGCGGCAGATCATCGTCGACGGGCCGCTCGGCGCGGCGGCGTTCAACAACGAGTTCGGCCGGCCCAACCTCGCCGGGTACTTCCGCGTCTTCGAGCAGACGGTGGCGGGCGTGCGGCGCGGCTACCACAAGCCGATCATGGTCGCCGGCGGCATCGGCAGCATCGACGCCGACCAGGTGCGCAAGCGGCGCTTTCCGGCCGGCACGCGGCTGGTGCAGCTCGGCGGGCCGGGGATGCGCATCGGCATGGGCGGCGGCGCGGCGAGCTCGATGGCCGCCGGCAGCAACACCGTCGCGCTCGACTTCGACAGCGTGCAGCGCGGCAACCCCGAGATGCAGCGCCGCGCGCAGGAGGTCATCGACCACTGCTGGCGGCTCGGCGGTGCCAACCCGATCCTCGCGATCCACGACGTCGGCGCCGGCGGCTTGAGCAACGCATTCCCCGAACTCGTCGACGGCGCCGGTCGCGGCGCGGTGTTCGACCTGCGCGCGGTGCCGCTCGAAGAAAGCGGTTTGTCGCCGAAAGAGGTCTGGAGCAACGAGAGCCAGGAGCGTTACGTCGTCGCCGTCGACGCCGACGCGATGCCGCTGTTCGAGCAGATGTGCGCGCGTGAGCGCTGCCCGTACGCGGTGGTCGGCATCGCGACCGACGCGCGCGAGCTGGTGCTCGAGGACGGGCCGCGCGGCGCGCGCTCGGTCGACCTGCCGCTGGACGTGCTGCTCGGCAAGCCGCCGCGGATGCGGCGCGACGTGCGGCGCGTCGCGCGCCGCGGCACGCCGCTGGACCTGTCCGCGACGACGCTGGCGCGCGCCGCGGTCGACGTGCTGCGCCACCCGACGGTGGCGAGCAAGCGCTTCCTCGTGACGATCGGCGATCGCACCGTCGGCGGCCTGACCCACCGCGACCCGATGGTCGGTCCGTGGCAGGTGCCGGTGGCCGATTGCGCGGTGACGCTCGCCGACCACGCGGGGCTGGCCGGCGAAGCGTTCGCGATCGGCGAACGCCCGCCGCTGGCCGCGCTCGACGCGCCGGCCAGCGGCCGCATCGCGGTCGCCGAGGCGATCACCAACCTGCTCGCCGCGCCGATCGCGCTCGACCGCGTGAAGTTCAGCGCCAACTGGATGGCGGCGTGCGGCGAACCCGGCGAGGACGCGGCGCTGTACGACACGGTGCGCGCGGTGGCGCTCGAGCTGTGCCCGGCGCTCGGCGTCGGCATCCCGGTCGGCAAGGACTCGCTGTCGATGAAGACGCGCTGGGCCGACGCCGCCGGCCGCGTGCAGCAGGTCGTCGCGCCGGTGTCGCTCGTCGTCACCGCGTTCGCGACGCTGGACGACATCCGCGGCACGCTGACGCCGCAACTGCAGCGCGGCGACACGACGCTCGTCCTCGTCGACCTCGGCGGCGGGCGGATGCGCCTGGCCGGATCGATGCTCGCGCAGGCCAGCGGTCAGTTCGGCTGCGCCGACGCCGACGGCGTGCCCGACGTCGACGACCCGGCGCAGCTCGTCGCGCTCGTCGCCGCGGTCAACGCGCTGCGCGGCGACGGCATGCTGCTCGCATACCACGACCGCAGCGACGGCGGGCTGTGGGCCTGCGTCTGCGAAATGGCGTTCGCCGGCCGCGTCGGCGTCAGCCTGAACGTCGACGCGCTGGTCACCGAAAGCGACGGCATCGCCGACAGCCGCGCCGAGTACGGCGACGCGAAGAACTGGGCGTCGCAGGTGAGCGCACGGCGCGAAGAGCGCACGCTGGCCGCGTTGTTCAACGAGGAGATCGGCGTCGTGCTGCAGGTCGCGACCGCCGACCGCGACGCGGTGCTCGGCGTGCTCCGCGCGCACGGCCTGAGCCGCCACGCGCACGTCGTCGGCAAGACCAACGACCGCGGCCGCATCGACGTCTGGCGCGACACGAAGTGCGTCTACAGCGCCCCGCTCGCCGAGCTGCAGCGCCACTGGGACGAAGTCGCATGGCGCATCGCCCGCGACCGCGACCACCCCGAGTGCGCCGACGCCGAGCACGCCGCAGTCGGCGACGCCGACGACCCCGGACTGCACCGCCACCTGACGTTCGACCCGCTCGCTGCGCCGATGGTCGCCAGCGGCGCGCGGCCGAAGGTCGCCGTGCTGCGCGAGCAGGGGGTGAACTCGCACGTCGAGATGGCGTGGGCGTTCGACGCCGCCGGCTTCGACGCGTTCGACGTCCACATGAGCGACCTGCTGGCCGGCCGCACACGGCTCGACGCGTACCACGCGCTCGTCGCCTGCGGCGGGTTCAGCTTCGGCGACACGCTCGGCGCCGGCGAAGGCTGGGCGAGGTCGATCCTGTTCCACCCCGAGCTCGCGGCGCAGTTCGCGGCGTTCTTCGGCCGCGGCGACACGTTGTCGCTGGGGGTGTGCAACGGCTGCCAGATGATGGCCGCGCTCGCCAGCCTGATCCCCGGCGCCGGCGCGTGGCCGCGGTTCACGCGCAACCGCAGCCAGCAGTTCGAGGCGCGGCTGTCGCTGGTCGAAGTGCTCGACTCGCCGAGCGTGTTCTTCGCCGGCATGGCCGGCAGCCGCCTGCCGATCGCGGTGTCGCACGGCGAGGGTTATGCCGACTTCACCGCGCGCGGCGACGCGAGCGCGGTGCTCGGCGCTTTGCGCTACGTCGATCACCACGGCCGCGCGACCGAGGCCTACCCGTACAACCCGAACGGCAGCCGCGGCGGCCTGACCGCGGTGACGACCCCCGACGGCCGCCACACCGCGCTGATGCCGCACCCCGAGCGCGTGCTGCGCAACGCGCAGATGAGCTTTGCCGCGGGCGGCGACGTCGCTGACCCGAGCCCGTGGCTCAGGATGTTCCGCAACGCACGCGCGGCGTTCGGCTGAGCCCACCGCGGCGAACGGGTCGCGCTCGCCCGGCCGGCCACGGTCGTTGCGGCGCTTCGAAGGCAGCTTGTTGGCGGCGTTGCGCCGCCAGGTCGAGCCGGCCGCGAGACGATCTCGAACGCTTGCGCGGCCGACGCTCAGCGCATCGGCGCCGACGCCGCGGCGCCGCGCATCGCCGCGCACGGGTCGGGCCGCGGATGCGGCGGCGTGACCGCGCGGCGGTCGAACGCGCGGTCGTCGTCGCCGTCCTCGACGACGCCGACGACCAGCGTGCGCGCGCGCGTCGCCGCATCGAGCCAGCGCGGCACGCCGATGTCGGCGCGGACGTGACCGTTGCCGGCGACGAGGACGACGCCGCGCGCGGCGTGTTCGCCGACGACGCGCGCCATGAACTGGTCGCGCGCCGCCTGCGCCAGCGCCATCCGCGCCGCGGTGGCTTCGTCGACGAGTCCGCAGTGGCTGGCGACGATCGACGCGGTGTGCGCCGCGGCGATGTCGGCCGGCACCGCGGCGTCGAAGCCGGCGGCGGCCAGGCCGCCGCGCATCAGCGCGCGCGATTCGCTGCGCGACACGTTGGCGGCGACGAGCGGCAGGCCGTGGTCGATCGCCAGTGCGACGTAAGGCCGGTAGTACGGCCAGTGCCAGCCGGGCGCGCCGGCAGCGGCGATCAGCGCGTCGGCGTCGACGCCCGACGCCGCGGCGCGCAGCCGGTCGATGTCGGCCTGGCGGTCGCGGTCGAACTGCTCCATCGCGAGCACCGGACGCGCACCGGTGACCAGCAAGCGGCGGAACGCGTCGGCGCGCAGCGCGTGCTGCTGCGGGTGGTCGTGCATGCCGCCGAGCAGCACGACCGGCCGGTCGAGCACCAGCGGTTCGGCCGGCGCCGCCGACGGCGCGGCGCAAGCCGCGACCGTGGCCGCGCCGGCCACGGCCACCAGCGCGGCGCTGGCGACGCGAATCGCGCGCTGCGCCGCGCCGGTCACGCCATCTGTTCGATGCCGGCGATCGCCCACGCGCGGCTGTCGTCGTGCGGCTTCGTGAAGTGCCAGACCTCGTCGAAGTCGGTCGCGCCAACGGCGGCGTCTTCGACGATGCGGCCGGTGAAGCGCACGCTGACCACCTGCTCGGTGCCGTCGTCGGCGACGTCGAGCACCTTGGCGTCGACGCGCTGCACGTCGGTGTGCTGCGGTTGTTGACCGCGCTCCTGAATCTCGAGTCGCACGTCGGCGTAGACCTCGGGCGTCGTGAACTTGCGCAGGTCGGCGAGGTCGGCGCTGTCGTTGGCGGCCTGCATGCGAATGAAGATCGCCTTCGCGGTGCGCTCGAAGCCCTCGGTGTCGAACGCCGCGGGGACGAACGCCGCCGCGACGGGTTCGGCAGTGCGAGCCGGCGGGATGCCGCTCGCCGCGACCACCGCGCCGGAGGTTCGCGCCAGCGGTGCGTGCGACGCTGAACCCGCCGTTTCGGGCGTAGCGCCCCAGCCCAGCGGCTGGCGCGCCGCCTGTGCCCGGTCTG
>CBDUBX010000119.1:0-7412 GCA_965365495.1 uncultured Burkholderiales bacterium | reverse complement strand
CGGGCTGCCGGCGACGAGCGCGGCCGCCGGCCCGCCGTGGTCCCAGCCGAGCAGCGCGCGCAGCGCGTCGGGCGCGTCGTCGAGCGTCGCTGGCAGGCGGCCGACGAGGGCTACGAACGCCGCGTTGGCGCGCACGATCGTGCCGCGCTCGTCGTAGACGACGACGCCGTCGCTGGCGAGCGCCAGCCACTGCGCGAGCTCGCCTTCGGCTGACCCGGCGGCGGTGGCGGCGCCGCCGCGCGTCATGCGTCGATCTGGCGTGCCGCGGCCAGCGCCGCGAGCACCGCGCGGTTCACCTCGGCCGGCGCGAGCAGCAGCGTCTCGCTGCACGCGCGGATGTCGAACACCGACTCGTCCTCGATCGCGCGCAGCAGTTCGAGATAGGGCTGGTACGGGCCGCCTTCGCCGCCCAGCGCCTGGTGGACGCTGTCTGGAACCGGCACGTTGCGCAGCAGCTCGGCGAACGGCTGCTGCAGCAGCTGGTCGAGCAGCGAGAACACGCCGCAGATGAAC
Organism: uncultured Burkholderiales bacterium; assembly: GCA_965365495.1. Lineage (GTDB taxonomy): Bacteria > Pseudomonadota > Gammaproteobacteria > Burkholderiales > Burkholderiaceae_C > Rubrivivax. Next base: position 6,899 of record CBDUBX010000119.1, on the reverse strand, counting down.
AGCTCGCCGCGCATCGTCGCGTCGAGGTGGGCGCGCCCCAGCTCTTCGAGCACGAGGCCGCGGCGCAGCGCGGCGAACATCAGGTGCTTCGCCGCCGGACCCTTGGCCGACGACGCCAGCAGCAGCGCCAACCAGCGCTTGAGCCGCTGGTAGCCGAGCAGCATCAGCGCGTGGCCGAACGACTTGACCTCGACGGTCAGGCCGAACGCCGCAGAGTTGAGATAGCGGATCAGCTTGAAGGCGAGCGTCGGGTCGCGCTTGAGCACCGCTTCGAGCCGGGCCACCGGCTCCTCGCGGTCGACGCCCTGCACCAGGTCGAGGACGACCTTGACGTCGGGCGGCACGGCCTGGCGGCCGCCGCCGCGCGGCTCGGGGTCGTCGAACGGCCAGCCGACCACCGCCGCGGCGCCGCGGGCGATCGCCGCGTCGACGTCGGCACTAGTTCGAGCACCGGTGACGACGACGCCGCGGCCGCCCGCCGGTGACGGCGCCGCTGCGTCGGCCGGGTCGACGAGCATGTGGCCGAAGCCGCCGAGGACGTCGGCGCCGATCGCCGTGCCGGCGCGGCCCTTCAGCAGCAGCACGCGGCCGTCGCCGGCCAGCGCCGACAGCGCGCGCGCGTGGCGGCGGTCGGCGGCCATGAAGGCGGGCACTTCGAGCATCACGTGCGGCGGCACGTCGGAGGCGAGCACCGCTTCGAGCAGCGCCTCGCCGGCGATGTTCAGCGCCACCGGGTGCGCCGCGCCGCCGATCGCGGCCGGTGCCGCGCCGCCGAACACCGCCGCGCCACCGACGACCGGCGGGCTCGCCGGACCGTCGAGCGCGCGCAGCGACAGCTTCAGCGGCGCGTCGGGCGGCGGCGCCGGCCACACCGCTTGCACCGCGGCGAACAGCGTCGCCGGGTCGAGCGCTTCGGTCGCGTCGGGGAACACCGTGAGCCGCGTCGCGACGACTTGGCGCTGGCGGTCGAGGATCGGGCTGTAGCCCAGGGCCGTACGACCGAGGGCGGGCAGGTCGGGCATGGCGGGAGCGGGTTCGGGCGCGACGGCCGCGCGAGACTAGCCGATGTGGTCGAACAGCGACATGCGCTGAATCATCGCGTAGGTCTTCAGCGCCGCGTCGTAGCCGCTCTGCTGCGACTGGAAGTCGGACAGCGCGCCGACGAGGTCGAGGTCCTCGGCGTCGGAACGTGCGATCTCGTGGTCGATCTGCGCCTGCTCGAGGCGTTCGCCGATGCCGTCGATGCGTTCGAGCGCCTGACCGGCGACCGCGCGCCAACCCAGCACGTGCGACAGCGCGGCGTCGACACCGGCAAGGCCTCCGGCCACCGTCGCCGCGACGTCGGTGCTGCTGCGGCCCGGCGTTTCGAGCTCGCCGATCGCGTCGTCGAGGACATCGAACACCGAAATCGTCGCGCCCGGCGTCGCCGGGTCGGGCGCCTGCAGGAACGCCGCCAGACCGTCGAACGACAGCGCCGTCGGCTCGGCGGTCGCCGCCGCCTGCTGGCCGGTCGTCGCGGCGTAGGCGACGCCCGACGGCGTGTCGAGCAGCGGCTGGCCGGCGCCGCCCTGGCCGCCGAACAGTCGTCGACCGGTGGCGTCGCTGCGGTTGGCCACCGCCAGCAGGTCGTTGCGCAGCCCGCGCAACGCGTCGGCCAGCGTCGCCCGCTGCGAGTCGCCGTAGGTCGCGTTGCCGGCAGCCAGCAACTGCTCGCGCGCCGACTGCAGCAGATCGCCGGCGTCGCCAAGCGCCGCTTCGGTGAGTTGCATCGCGTGCTTGCTCGCGGCCAGCGCGCGCTGCTCGGCCTCGCCGCGGGCCAGCGCGGCGCGCGCGCGCTCGGCGGCGGCGGCGGCGACCGGGTCGTCGCCGACGCGCAACACGCGCAGCCCCGACGTCATCTGTTCCTGGGTCGTCGTCAGCACCTGCTGGCGCTTCTGCAGTTGCGCGAGCGACGCGTCGTACGACGTGGCGGTGGCGATGCGCATGACCTTCTTCCGGTTGAATCTCGGATGTCGGCGCTGCGCGTCAGGCGCGCACCGCGTCGAGCATCGTGTCGAACACCGACTGCGCGACCTGCAGCACCTTGGCCGCGGCCTGGTAGCTGAGCTGGTACTGCAGCAGCCGCGCGGCTTCCTCGTCGAGGTTGACGCCGGCCTGCGAGCTGCGTGCGGCTTCGCTCGTCGCGGCGACCGCGGTCGACAGCGTCGACGCGGTGTCGGCGCCCTGCACCCGCGCGCCGATTTCCGACAGCGCCAGCGCCCACGCGTCGGTGGCGCTGCGCCCGGCGACGACGCCGGCGTCGCCGAGCGCGACCAGCGACAGCGCGTTGCCGTTGTTGGCGGCCAGCGCCGCGGCCGGCGTCGGCGCGACGGTGAGCCGGTCGCCGTTGCGCGGCACGCCCGACAGCCGCAGCTCGAAGCCGTTGAAGTCGCTGCCGGCCGGCGGCACCGTCTGCGCCGGCGCCCACGTGGCGCTGCCCGACGCGACGACCGTGCTCGTAGCGTCGCGGACCTCCCAGTCGTAGTGGCCGGCGTCGTCGGTGAAGACGATCGACGTCGTCGACCCCGGGTGCGGCAGCGGCGTGGCGACGACACGCAGCGCCGCGACCGCCGCGGTGCCGGTGTTGGCGCTGCCGACGCCGGCGACGAGCGGCGACGCCGCGGCGATGTCGCGCGGGTCGGCCAGCAGCGCGGCCATCTCCACCGCCGCGTGGCCGACCGGCTGCAGCAGGTAGCGGTCGCCGGGCTGCAGCGTCGCGAAGTCGATCCGCATGCCGTCGACGACGGCGCCGCTGGTGACCGCAAAGGTCTGGCCGTCGGCGAGCCGCGTGACCTGCCAGCTGCCGGCGACGGCCGGGTTCTCGGCCAGCGTGTAGTCGCTGGCCTGCAGCGCGGCGGCGTCGACGACGGCGATCGACGCGGTGCCGATCAGCGCCCCGCCGCCGTCGCGTGCGTTCGTGGCGTTGGCCAGCGCGCGCGGCGCGCCGACCGAGAACAACGCCGCGCCGGCGTCGCCGTCGAGGTCGACGCCGCGCGCCTGCTGCGCGTTCAGCGCGCCGCCGAGCGCCGCGGCGAGCTGGCCGACGAGGTTGCGCGCGAGCACGAGATCGTCGTTCTGGAAGCGCAGCAGCCCGCCGAAGCCGCCGCCGAGGGTCTGCGAATCGAGGGTGCGCACGGTGCGCCCCTCGTGCAGCGCCAGCGCCGACCGCGACGCGTCGGCCGGGTCGGGCACGACCGACAGCTCGCTGGCCTGGCCGCCGAGCACCAGGCGCTGGCCGCCGCCGATGAAGATCGACGCGCTGCCGTCGGCGGCGTCGATCCGCGACAGCTGCACGTGCTGCGACAGCTCGCCGATCAACTGGTCGCGGTGGTCGAGCAGGTCGTTCGGCGGCTGGCCGATGCTGATCTGCGCGACGATGCGCTGGTTGGCCGCGGCGATGCCGCGGGTCAGCGTGTTGACCTGCTCGACGGTGGTCGAGAGGTCGGTGCCGATGCCGGCCTGCAGCGTCTCGATCGACGCCGCGACGGTGTTGAAGCGCGTCGCGAGCTCGCCGGCACGGGCCAGGACGACGCGCCGCGCCGACAGGTCGCCGGCGGCGCTCGACAGGTCCGACAGCGCGCCGAGCAGCGCGCTGGTCGGCGCGCCGAGGCCGGAGTCGCCGCCCTGGAACACGTCTTCGAGTCGCCGCAGCTGCTCCAGCCGCGACGCGTCCATCGACGCCGTCGACTTGGCGACCGTCGCTTCGCGCGTCAGGAAGACGTCGTGCGCGCGCGCCACCGATTCGACCTTGACGCCACGGCCGAAGAACCCCGACCCGGTGTACTGCCCCTGCGCGGTCGCGAGCTGCGCGTTCTGCCGCGAGTAGCCGGCGACGTTGGCGTTGGCGATGTTGTGGCCGGTGACCTGCAGGCCGGCGTAGCTCGCCGCCATCGCGTTGGCACCGAGGCCGATCAGGAAGCCGCCGCTCATGGGTGCACCCTCGCGCTTCGCGCGGTCCCGCCGAGCGGGACGGAGCGCCCCCTTCGGAGCGGCCGGGCGGGGGCGCTCATCCGGTTGTCCCGCAAAACGCCGGCGGTCACGCCGTTGCGCGCTGCAGCCGCAGCGTGGTGTTGATGACGCGACTCAGCTTGTCGGCGTACGCCGGATCGGTGGCGTAGCCGGCGCGCTGCAGCCCTTGCGCGAACTGCGTCGCGCGCTGCGCCGCCGGCGCGTCGGTGGCCGCGGCGACCGCCTGGCGCTCGACGAGCGCCTGGTAGCGCGGGCTGGTTTTCATCAGCTTGGCGTAGTCGGCGAACGACTCCGCGTAGCTCGAATAGGCGCGGAACTTGGCCGTGACCTTGTGCGCGCGGCCGTTGACGTATTCGGTCGTCACCACTTCGGCCACCGGCCCGCGCCAGTTGCCGCCGGCCTTGATGCCGAACAGGTTGTGCGACGGCGAACCGTCGACGTGGCGAATCTCCTTGCGCCCCCAGCCGCTTTCGAGCGCGGCCTGCGAGACCATGAACGCTGCCGGGATCCCGGTCGCGGCCTCGGCGTCGCGGGCAGCGGCGGTGTGCTGCTGCACGAAGCCGGCGGCGCCGGCCTGCGGGATGCGCGTCGGCGCCGGGCTCTTCGCCAGCGGCGCCGGCGTGTCGTTGGCCGACTTCGTCGCCGGGATCGGCCCCGGCACGAGCCCCATCTGGCGTTCGAGTTGCTTCAGGATCGATTCGCTCAAGCCGCCCGGGCGGCCCGACAGCGTCGTTGCGAGTTGCGTGTCGAGCAGCTGCGTGCCGAGCTCGCTGCCCGAGTTGTCGAGCATGCCGGTCGATAGCGTCGACGCGCGCATGCTCTTCACGAGCTCGGCCATGAACAGCGACTCGAACTGGCGCGAGACCTCGGCGAGGGCGGCCTTGGGGTCGGTCGCGGCGCGCGACTTCAGCGCGTCGAGGTTGCGCGCGTCGGCGGCCAGCCCGGCCGACGTCGCCATCATCGGGGTCATCGCCGCCATCAGTCGACCTCGAGCTCGGCGTGCAGCGCGCCGGCGCTCTTCAACGCCTGCAGGATCGCGAGCAGGTCCATCGGTGTCGCGCCGAGCGCGTTCAGCGACTTCACGACGTCGGTCAGCTTCGCGCTCTGCGGCAGCGTCTGCAGCGCCGCGCCTTGCTGGGCGATCGCGATGTCGCTGCGGTCGGCGCGCATCGTCGTGCCGTCGGCAAAGGCGTTGGGCTGGCTGACCTGCGGCGTCGTCGAGATCGTCACCGACAGGTTGCCGTGGGCGACGGCGCTTTCCGACAGCGTGACCGCGTCGTTCATCACGACCGACCCGGTGCGGGCGTTGAACACGACCCGCGCCGCCGGCCTGGCCAGCGGCAACGACAGGTTCTCGATCGCCGCGAGAAAGGCCACGCGTTCGTGCGCCGACGGCGGCACGCGCACGCGGACGCTGCGGCCGTCGATCGCGTGCGCGGTGCCGGCGCCCTTGGCGGCGTTGATCGCATCGACGACGGCGTTGGCGGTGGCGTAGTCGCTCGCCGTCAGGCCGAGCTGGACAGCGTCGCCTTCGAGCAGCGGCGTCGGCACCGCGCGCTCGACGATCGCGCCGTCGGGGATGCGGCCGGCCGACAGGTGGTTGATCTGGACCTTCGAGCCGTTGGCCGACGCGCCGGCGCCGCCGACGACGAGGTTGCCTTGCGCCAGCGCGTAGATCTGGCCGTCGGCGCCCTTCAGCGGCGTGGCGATCAGCGTGCCGCCGCGCAGGCTCTTGGCGTTGCCGACCGACGACACGACGACGTCGATCGACTGCCCCGGCTGAGCGAACGGCGGCAGTTGCGCGGTGACCATCACCGACGCGACGTTCTTCAACTGGATGCTCGCGCCGGGCGGCAGCGTCACGCCCATCTGCTGGAGCATCGCCTGCAGGCCCTGCGTCGTGAACGGCGTCTGCGTCGTCTGGTCGCCGGTGCCGTCGAGGCCGACGACGAGGCCGTAGCCGACCAGCGGGTTGCTGCGCACGCCCTGCACCGCGGCAACTTCCTTGATGCGCACCGAAGCCGGCGCGGCGCTCGCCGACAGCGGCCACCACAGCGCGGCGCTGGCGGCGACGACGGCCAGTGCGACGATCCAGCGGAGCAGGCGTTCCATCGCAACCCCCCTGTCAGATCGGCAGGAAGCTGAGGAACACGCGCGCCATCCAGCCGATCGCCTGCGCCTCGGCGGCGGCGCCGCGGCCGCGATGCTCGAGGCGGACGTTGGCGACCTGCGCGCTGGCGACGACGTTGCCCGGCTGGATCGCACGCGGGTCGACCTGCCCGGAGAACCGCAGCACGTCGACGTTGGCGTTGACGCCGATCTGCTTCTCGCCGGCGACGACCAGGTGGCCGTTGGGCAGCACGCCGCGAACGGTGACGGTGATGGTGCCGTTGAAGTCGTTGCTGTTCTCGGTGGCGCCCTTGCCGGCGAAGGTGTTGCTCGAGTTGCCTTCGACTCGCGCACGCGCGAAGTCGGCCGGGCGGATCCCCGGCAGCGCGGTGATGCCGGCGGCGACCGAGCCGGTCTTGTCGACCGAACTCGTCGACTTCTGGCTGGCGCTGACGCGCTCGACGATCTGCACGACCAGCGTGTCGCCGACGAGCCGTGCGCGGTGGTCCTCGAACAGCGGGCGGTAGGTCGCGGCCTGATAGATCGCGCCGTTGACCGCCGGCGGCGGCGCGGCCGGCGGCAGCGGCGACGCGGCGGTGTCGTCGATATCGACGCGCGGCGGCGCGAGCGTGGCGCAGCCGGCCAGCGCGAGCGCGACCGCCGCGGCAGCGAGACGGACGGCGGCGCGCATCACAGCTGCCCCAGCCGTTGCAGCATCTGGTCGGACGTCTGGATCGCCTTCGAGTTCAGCTCGTAGGCGCGCTGCGTCGAGATCATCGACA
>CBDUBX010000118.1:0-7435 GCA_965365495.1 uncultured Burkholderiales bacterium | reverse complement strand
GTCGCCCGGCGCAGCCGTGGGCGGCAGGCGCGGCGCGCGGCTGGCCGCGCAGCGCGCGCTCAGGCGCGAGCCGGCGCCCGCCAGGGCCCGCGCGCCGGCGTCGGCCGCGGCCCATCGCGCCGGTCGCGCAGGTCGCGTTGCGGGCGCCGCGGCGCCGGGCGCGGCTCGACCCGCTTCGGCTCGAGCCCGGGCACCGTCGACGCCGCGAGGCGCTGCGTCGTGTAGCGCTGAATCCGCTGGACCATGCCGAAGTCGCGCCGCTCTGCGAGCGTCACCGCCAGACCGCTGCGGCCGGCGCGGCCGGTGCGACCGATGCGGTGGACGTAGTCCTCCTCCTTCATCGGCAGACCGAAGTTGACGACGTGGCTGATCGTCGGCACGTCGATGCCGCGCGCGGCGACGTCGGTGGCGACGAGCACGCGCAGCCGCCGGTTGCGCAGCGCCTGCAGCACGCGGTTGCGCCGCCCTTGCGGCATGCCGCCGTGCAGCGCCTGCACCGCGTGCCCCAGGTCGGCGAGCCGGTCGGCCAGCAGCTCGGCGTCGCGCTGCGTGCTCGTGAAAACCAGCGCCTGTTCGACGTCGCGCGCCGTCAGGATGTGGTCGAGCAGCGCGTTCTTGTGGCCGAGGTCGTCGGCCCAGTGCAGCCGCTGCTCGATGTCGGCGTGCACGTCGGTGGGGTGTTCGACGGCGATGCGCTCGGGCGACCGCAGCAGCGCTGCCGCCAGCCCGCCGGCGGCGCCGCCGAAGGTCGCGCTGTACATCACCGTCTGGCGCGTCGCCGGCGTCGCCGCGGCGATGTGGCGGATGTCGTCGATGAAGCCGAGGTCGAGCATCCGGTCGGCCTCGTCGACGACGAGCATCTCGACGTGGCCGAGCACCGCACGGCCGCTGGCCATGTGGTCGATGAGCCGGCCCGGCGTCGCGACGAGCACGTCGAGCGGCCCGTGCAGCGCGCGCAGCTGCGCCGCGTACGGCACGCCGCCGACAACGGTGGCAACGTTCAGGTGCGGCAGGTAGCGGCCGTGGTCCATCGCGGCGCGCGCGACCTGCAGCGCCAATTCGCGCGTCGGCGCGAGCACGAGCACGCGCGGCCCGGTGACCACGCGCGGGCCGGGCCGGCGACGGTCGGCGCCGCCGCCGGCGCCGCGGCGGTCGACGGCCGCGGCGGCGGGTGCCACCGCCGCGACTGGGGCTGCGGCGGCGTGCGCGTTCAGCACGCGCATCAGCGCCGGCAGCACGAAGCTCGCGGTCTTGCCGCTGCCGGTGCGGCTCGTGACCATCAGGTCGCGACCGGCCAGCGCCGGCGGGATCGCCGCCGCCTGCACCGGCGTCGGTGCGGTGTAGCCGGCGGCGGTCAACGCCCGCAGCAGGTCGGCGTGCAGATTCAGGGATTCGAAGTTCATCGAGCGAGGACTCATGGAAAGGACGCCCGTCGAGCACGACGGCGCGCCCAAGCCGGCGACGACAGCGTCGCCGGCTGGTTCGGTCGCAGGAGGAGTCCGGGTCGGACGCCGGCGACGGCATCGCCGCCGACCGCTGGTGAGGCCCGCGCGCGGCCGCAAGCGGACGTCGACGCGGCCGGCGAGGCCGAAGGGGATGGACGGGGTCGAGCAGCGAACCGCTCGGGGGCGTCACCGCGACGAGAGAGTCACCGCGGCAACGAAAAACCCGGGCCACGGCCCGGGGAACGAAACACCCGGGCCACAGCCCGGGTGCGGCGGCGATGATAACCGACGCGGCTTCAGCGCGCGGCGGGCGATGGTTCGGGCAGGCGGCCTTCGATGCGCGCGCCCAACGCCTGCCACACCGGTGTCAGCGCCGGCGGCAGGCCGGGCAGCGAGCCGAGCTCGGTGTGGCTTTCGCCGGGGGCGTGGAAGTCGCTGCCGCGCGACGCCAGCAGGCCGAACTCGAGCGCGGCCGCGGCGTAGCGCTGTTGTTCGTCGGCGCTGTGGCTGCCGGTCATGACCTCGACGGCTTCGCCGCCGTGGGCGATGAACTCGGTGAACAGCGCGTATTCGACGGTGGGTGTGAAGCGGTAGCGCGCCGGGTGCGCAACGACGGCGATGCCGCCGGCGCCGCGGATCCAGCGCACCGCGTCGCCGAGCCCGGCCCATTGATGCGGCACGAAGCCCGGCTTGCCCGGCGTCAGGTAGTGGCGGAACACCGCGTGCGTGTCGGGGCACACGCCGCTGTCGACGAGAAAGCGCGCGAAATGGGTGCGCGAGATGAGGTCGGGGTTGCCGACGTAGCGCAGCGCGCCGTCGAAAGCCCCGGCGATGCCGACGCGGCCGAGCGCGTCGGCCATTTCCTGCGCGCGGCGAAGCCGCCCGCCACGCGTCGCGGCGAGTCCAGCGACCAGCGCCTCGTCGTCGGGGTCGATACCGAGGCCGACGATGTGCACCGTCTCGCCGGCGAAGCTCACCGAAATCTCGACGCCGCCGGTGTAGGCCATGCCGAGGTCGAGCGCGGCGTCGCGCGCGCGGAACTGGCCGCCGATCTCGTCGTGGTCGGTCAACGACCACAGCTCGACGCCGTGGGCCTGCGCGCGCGCGGCGATGTCCTCCGGTGCCAGCGTGCCGTCGGAGACGTTGCTGTGGCAGTGGAGGTCGGCGTTGACGCGGTGCACGCCGAGATTCTAGGAAGGGCGGCGCAAAGGCGGCGCCAGCGGTGAACGAGTCGGAACCGCGCGACGCGCCGCGTCAACGATCCAGCGCCAACGTCCGCCCGCAGCGCGCGGCGAGCGACGCGTCGTGGGTGACGACGACGAACGCGGTGCCGTGCTCGGCGGCCAGGTCGAGCATCAGCGAGAACACCGTGTCGGCGGTTGCACGGTCGAGGTTGCCGGTCGGCTCGTCGGCGAGCACGCAGGCCGGCTCGGTGACCAGCGCGCGGGCGATCGCGACGCGCTGGCGCTCGCCCCCCGACAGCTGCGACGGGTGGTGCGCGACGCGGTCGGCGAGGCCGACCTGCGTCAGCACCGCGCGCGCCGCGGCGTGGGCGGCCGGCGTGGCGACGCGGCGGATGCGCAGCGGCAGCGCGACGTTGTCGAGCGCGCTGAACTCGGGCAGCAGGTGGTGGAACTGGTAGACGAAGCCGAGGTGGGCATTGCGCCACCGCCCCTGCTCGGCGGCGGGCATCGATGCGAAGTCGCGCCCCATCAGCACGACGCGGCCGGCGGTCGGCGCGTCGAGCCCGCCGAGCAGATGCAGCAGCGTGCTCTTGCCCGAACCCGACGCGCCGACGACGGCCAGCGTCTCGCCGCGGCGCACCGCGACGTCGACGCCGCGCAGCACGCTGACGTCGAGCGCGTCGGCGCCGCGGCCTTCGACGAAGCGCTTGTGCAGCGCGGTCGCGTCGAGAACCACCGTTGCCGCGGCGGCCTCGACGTCGATCGCGGGCATCGGCACCCGCAGTGCGTCATTCATAACGCAGTGCCTGCGCCGGGTCGACCCGGCTCGCGCGCCAGCTCGGGTACAGCGTCGCGACGAGGCTCAGCACCAGGCTGATCGCGACCACCGGAACGATGTCGGAGGCCAAGGGCTCGCTCGGCATGCGGCTGATCACGTAGACGCTGCCGGGCAGGAAGGCGACGTCGAACGCGCGTTCGATCGCTGGCACGATGACGTCGATGTTCAGCGCCACCGCGAGGCCCAGCGCGACGCCGCCGAGCGTGCCGAGGATGCCCGCCGCCGCGCCCTGGACGATGAAGACGCCCATCACCGACCGCGGGCTCGCGCCGAGCGTGCGCAGGATCGCGATGTCGGCGCGCTTGTCGGTGACCGTCATCACCAGCGTCGACACGAGGTTGAACGCCGCGACCGCGACGATCAGCGTCAGGATGATGAACATCAGCCGCTTCTCGATCTGCACCGCGTCGTACCAGTTGCGGTTGGTGCGCGTCCAGTCGCGGACGACCAGCGGCCCGGCGAGCGTGGCCTGCATGTCGTGGCCGACGTCGCGCGCGGTGTGCACGTCGGCCAGCCGCAGCTGCACGCCGGTCGGGCCCGACGTGCGGAACAGCGTCGCCGCGTCGTCGACGTTGACCAGCGCGAGTGCGCTGTCGTATTCGTAGTGACCCGATTCGAAGGTGCCGGCGAGCGTGAACTGCTTCAGCCGCGGGATCACGCCGGCCGGCGTCACCTGGCCGCCCGGCGCGACGAGGGTGATCTTGTCGCCCGGCCGTGCGCCGACGAGCCGCGCCAGCTCGGCGCCAGCGACGACGCGCCACGCGCCGGGCTGCAACTGCGCGATCAGCTCGCCGTGGCTGCGCGCCAGAGCCGTCACCTTGCCTTCCTCGGCCGGGTCGATGCCGCGGACGACCGCGCCTCGCAGTTCGTCGCCGCGGCCGACCAGCGCCTGCGCGGCGACGAACGGCGCCGCGCCGACAACCCGCGGGTCGCGCGCCGCGGCGGCGGCGGTCGCGCGCCAGTCGGCGAGGCCGGCGCCGCCGGCGTCGACGACCTCGACGTGGGCGACGACGCTGAGCATGCGGTCGCGCACCTCGCTTTGAAAGCCGTTCATCACGCTGAGGACGATGATCAGCGCCGCGACGCCAAGCGCGATGCCGAGCATCGACACGCCGCTGATGAACGAGATGAAGCCGTTGCGTCGCCCGGCGCGGCCGGCGCGGGTGTAGCGCCAGCCGATGTGCCATTCGTAGGGCCAGTCCATCGGCGACGATGCTACCCGGGGGTCGTGCGCGGACTGGCGACGGTCGACGCGGCGCTGCCGGCGACCGCACGGTGGACCGCGGGCGTATCGCCCGACTGCGGCGCGTCCGGACGGTGGCCCGTCGAACCCGGCCTCGATAATCCGCGCTCGATGACCGAGCTGCTGATCCCGTTCGCCGCGCCGCCGGCCGAAGCCGGCCGCGACGCGCTTTCGGGGCTGGCGTTGCCGCACCTGTCGGCGCTGCTCGCGACGCTGGCGCCGACGGCACGCGACGACGGTTCGGCGGTGTCGCTGTCGCCACCGCACGAACGCGCGCTGGCCGCCGTCTTCGGCTGGTCGGGCGCCGACGGCTGCCTGCCGTGGGCGGCGCACGCCGCGGTCGGCGACGGCATCGACCCCGGCGACCGCGCGTGGGGGCTGGTGACGCCGGCGCACTGGCACGTCGGCACCGACCAGGTCGGCCTCGTCGACCCGGCCGAGCTGCAACTCGACGCCGGCGCGTCGCGCGCGTTCTGCGATGCGGTCGAGCCGCTCGTCGCCGACGCGGGCTGGACGCTGCACTGGGGAGCGCCGCTGCGCTGGTACGCGGCGCACGACGGCTTCGCGCAACTGCCGTGCGCGTCGCCCGACCGCGCGATCGGCCGCAACGTCGACGTCTGGCTCGGCGCCGACCCGGCGCTGCGCGCGGTGCGGCGGCTGCAAAGCGAGGTGCAGATGTGGCTGCACGGCCATCCGCTGAACGCCGCGCGCGAAGCGCAAGGTCTGGCTGCGGTGAACAGCTTCTGGCTCAGCGGCTGCGGCGTCGCGCAACCGGTGCGGCGCGCCGCGCCGTCGGTCGACGACACGCTGCGCGCGCCGGCGCTCGCCGGCGACTGGGGCGCGTGGACGCAGGCGTGGCAGCGGCTCGACGCGGGCGCGGTGGCCGGGCTGCTCGACGCGGCGCGCCGTGGCGTCGCCGTCACGCTGACGCTGGCCGGCGAACGCGCATGGGCGGCGTGGTCGGGCGCGGCCACCGGCTGGCGCGCGCGCTGGCGCCGCGCGACGGCGTGGCGCGTCGACGCGTGCACGGTGCTCGCCGGGTTGTGACGCGGGCGGCGCGGTGATCCTGCACGTCCGCAACGCACCGCCGCGCGTGCGCCACGCGCTCGAGCAGGCCGGCGTCCACCCGCTGCTCGCGCAACTGCTCGCCGCACGCGGCGTCACCACCGCCGCCGACGTCGCCCCCGGCCTGCCGCGGCTGCTGCCGCCGGCCGACCTGCACGGCGCCATGGCCGCGGGCCGGCTGCTCGCCGACGCGGTGCAACGCGGGCAGCGGATCTGCGTCGTCGCCGACTACGACTGCGACGGCGCCACCGCGTGCGCCGTCGCGCTGCGCGGGCTGCGGCTGCTCGGCGCCGACGCGGCGCGGCTCGGCTACGTCGTTCCCGACCGCGCGGTGCACGGCTACGGGCTGACGCCGGCGATCGTCGACCTCGCGTTCGTGCAGCGCCCCGACGTGCTCGTCACCGTCGACAACGGCATCGCCAGCCACGACGGCGTGGCGCACGCGCGCGCGCTCGGGCTGCGCGTCGTCGTCACCGACCACCACCTGCCGGCGGTGGTCGGCGGTGTCGCGGTGCTGCCGCCGGCCGACGCGATCGTCAACCCCAACCAGCCGGGTTGCGGCTTCGCGAGCAAGTCGCTCGCCGGCGTCGGCGTGATCTTCTACGTGCTGCTCGCCGCGCGCGCCGAACTGCGCGCGCGCGGCGTGTTCGACGCGGCGGCGCAGCCGCGGCTGGACGCGCTGCTCGACCTCGTCGCGCTCGGCACCGTCGCCGACGTCGTGCGGCTCGACGCCAACAACCGCTGCCTCGTCGCGCACGGGCTCGCACGCGTCCGCGCCGGGCGGATGCAGCCCGGCGTCGCGGCGCTGTTCCGCGTCGCCGGCCGCGACCCGGCGCGCGCCGCGGCGTTCGACTTCGGCTACGCGATCGGCCCGCGGCTCAACGCCGCCGGGCGGCTGGCCGACATGACGCTCGGCATCGAATGCCTCGTCACCGACGACGCGGCGCGCGCCGACGCGCTGGCGCAGCAGCTGGACGCGATCAACCGCGAGCGCCGCGGCGTCGAGGGCGGGATGCGCGACGTCGCCGACGCCGCGCTCGCGCGCTTCGACACCGCCGCGGTCGACGCCGCGCGGCTGCCGCCGGCGCTGTGCCTGTACGACGCCGCGTTCCACGAAGGCGTCGTCGGCATCGTCGCCGGCCGCATCAAGGACCGGCTGCACCGCCCGACCTTCGTCTTCGCGCGCGGCGCCGACGGCCGGCCGAAGGGGTCGGGCCGGTCGATCGCCGGGTTCCATCTGCGCGACGCGCTCGACCTCGTCGCCAAACGCGAGCCGGGGCTGCTGCTGCGCTTCGGCGGCCACGCGATGGCCGCCGGCTGCACGCTCGCCGACGCCGACGCCGACGGCGTCGCGCGCTTCGACGCCGCACTCGCCGCGGTCGCCAGCGAATGGCTCGACGCCGCGACGTTGACGCGCACGCTGGCCACCGACGGCCCGCTCGCGGTCGAGTGGTTCGACGCGGCGACGGTGCGGTTGCTCGAAGCGCAGGTGTGGGGGCAGGGCTTCGATGCGCCGCTGTTCTGCGACGCGGTGCAGGTGCTGCAGCAGCGGCTCGTCGGCGACAAGCACCTGAAGCTGCGGCTGCGCCACGCCGGCCACGACCGCGACGCGATCTGGTTCGGCCGCACCGAGCCGGTGGCGACGAACGTTCGCGTCGCC
>CBDUBX010000117.1:0-7564 GCA_965365495.1 uncultured Burkholderiales bacterium | reverse complement strand
GTCGCTCATCCGGCCAGCGTAGCCTGCCGCTGTGCGCCACGCGGGACAGCCGCGACGCCGCGGCGCTGTCGGAATGCGCCGGCAACCGCGGGCGCGGCAGGCCGACACGCGACCCGGCAGCGCGCGACGACGATGCCGCGGTTGCCCACGCAGAGGAGCCCGCGATGTCCGACAACAAGTCAAGTACCGGCGGCAGCGACCGCACCCGCATCAACGTCCACCAGGACTACGAGCTGCGCGATTGGTCGAAGAAGTTCGGCGTCACGCCCGAGCAGCTGAAGGCCGCGGTGCAGGCCGTCGGCACCGACGCCAAGGCGGTCGAGCAGCACTTGAAGGGTGGCGCGCAGCGCTGACCCGCCGACCGGCGCGCGTCAGCGCGCCGGCCGCACGAGCCGGCGGTAGGCGCTGTAGTGGCGCAACGCGGCGCGGGCGTCGCCGCGCGCTTCGAGCAGCAGCGCGCTGTTCCAGTGCGCGTCGGCCAGCCGCGGGTCGCGGTCGAGCGCGCGTTCGTAGGCCGCGAGCGCGTCGTCGACCTGCTGCCGATCCTCGAGCGCGATCGCGTGATTGAAGTGCAGCCGCGCGTCGTCGGCGCCGGCAGCCAGCGCCGCGGCGTACAGCGCGTCGGCGTCGTCGCAGCGGCCGCGTTCGCACAGCAACGCGCCGAGGTTCAGGCTCGCGTCGACGTGCGCCGGGTCGCACGCCAAGGCCGCGCGGTAGGCCGATTCGGCCGCGGCGGCGTCGTTGCCTTCGGCGAGCTGGCCGGCGCGGAACCACGCGTCGGCGCCGGCCGCGGCGTCGCCGTCGGTGTCGAGGAAGGCGACGTCGCCGGCGACCGACGCGACCTCGAAGTCGAGCACCTGCTGCCCCGAATCGGGCTCCCACGTCGCGCCGCCGCGGTCGCGGACGACGACCTTGTTGCCGGCCGCGGTGATGCGCAGACCGGCCAGCGGCAGCTCGTCGGGCAGCGTGCGGCGCAGCGTCGACAGCGCGCTGACGATGCGCCGCGGCGCGACGCGCGCGCGGCGCAGCGCATGCGCGGTGCGCAGCAGCAGCAGGTCGTGGAACGCGAACCGCCACGCGCCGCGCGGCCCGCGCGTCGGCGTGACGAAGCCGGCGGCGACGAGCCCCGACACCGCGCCGCGCGTCAGGCCGATGCGCTGCTGCACCTGCGCCAGTGTGTAGCCGGCGTCGCCGCTCGGCGGCGCGGCCGGCGCCCGGCGCGGGCGGTCGACGACGCGCTCGGTCACTTGCGCGCGCGGGCGCGCGGCGCGGCAGGGGCTTCGGCGGCTTCGGCCGCGGCGCGGCGGGCCGTCTTGCGCGCCTTGCCCGACGCCGGCAGCGACGTCACGTTGCTCGGCTGGTCGTCCTTGGCCGGCTTGGCGTCCTTCGTCGGCTTCTTGCCGAGGCTGGCCTGCAGCGCGGCCATCAGGTCGATCACCTGGCCGGCGGCCGGCGCGTCGACGGCGTGCGCCGACGCGACGATCTGCTGGCCGGCGATCTTGCGGTCGATCGCCGCGAGCACGCGCTTCTTCTCCTCGTCCTCGAACTGCGTCGGGTCGTATTCGTCCTGCGCGTTCTGCTCGATCAGTTGCAGCGCCAGCGCGATCTCGGCTTTCGACACCGACACCTTCTCGATCTCCAGGTCCTTCAGCGACCGCACCTCGTCGGCATACAGCAGTTGCTGCAGCACCAGGCCGTCCTCGACCGCGCGCACCTGCACCACGACCTCGCGCGCCTTCCACGCCCACTTCGCCAGCGCGCAGCGGCCCGACTCGCGCAGCGCGTCGCGCAGCAGCGCGTACGGCTTGCCGCCGCGCTTGTCGGGTGCGAGCAGGTAGGCCTTGTCGTAGTACAGCGGGTCGACCGACTTCTCGGGGATGAAGGCGACGATCTCGACCGCGTGGCTGCCGCCGTCCTCGAGCTTCTTCAGCTCGTCGGGCGTGAAGACGACGAAATGGTCCTTCTCGAACTCGTAGCCCTTGACCATTTCGGCGCGCGGCACGATCTCGTTGGTCTTTTCCGACACGTACTGCTGCTTCAGCCGCGAGCCGTCGGGCGCGAGCATGTTGAAGCGCACCGTCGCCGCGCTCTCGGTGGCCGAATACAACCGCACCGGAATCGACACGAGGCCGAAGCTCAACGTCAGGCTGGCGATCGAACGAGCGGCCATCACGGCTCCTTGCCGCCGCTCGTGGTGGCGGCGCTGCGCGCCAGCATAGGCAGCCGCGGCGCGAAGCGCAACGCGGCGCGGCCCGATGCGCTGTAGGACGCGCCGGCATACTCGCGGCAGCCGCCGCTTCGAACGAACCCGCGCCATGACCGACGACCTCGCGTTCCGCCACACCGTCGTCGTCGGCGCCGGCGCGGTCGGCAGCTATTTCGGCGCGCTGCTCGCCGCCGCCGGCCGCCGCGTGACGTTGGTCGCGCGCGACGCCCACGTGCGCGCGATCGCCGCGAACGGGCTGCAGCTGCAGCGCCACGACCGCGTCGAGGCGGTCGCCGTCGAAGCGACGACCGACCTCGGCGCGGTCGCTTCGGCCGACCTCGTGCTCGTCTGCGTCAAGTCCAGCGACACCGACGCCACCGCGCGTGCGCTGGCGCCGCTCGTCGCACCGACGGCGCTGGTGCTGAGCCTGCAGAACGGCATCGACAACGCGCCGACGATCGCGCGCCACGTGCGCGCGACGGTCGTGCCGACGGTCGTCTACGTCGCGACGTCGATGCCGTCGCCGGGCACGGTGCGCCATCACGGCCGCGGCGACCTCGTCGTCGGCCCGCTCGATGCGCGCGACGCCGGCGACGCCGCGTTGCACGCGCGGCTTGCGCAGGTCGTCGACCACTTCGCGCCGGCCGGCGTGCCGGTGCGCATCGATGCCGACGTCGCGGTCGCGCTGTGGCGCAAGCTGCTCGTCAACTGCGCCTACAACGCGATCTCGGCGCTGACCCAGCGGCCGTACGCCGAGATCGCCGCGCAGCCCGACGTCATCGCGGTGCAGCACGCGCTCGTCGACGAGTTCCTCGCGGTGATGCACGCCGAAGGCCACGCGCTGACGCGCGACGACGCGCTGGCTGCGGTGGCGCAGATCGCGCAGACGATGCCGACGCAGGTGTCGTCGACGGCGCAGGACCTGGCGCGCGGCAAGCCGACCGAGATCGACCACCTGAACGGCGCGGTCGTCAAGCGCGGTGCGGCGCGCGGCGTCGCGACGCCGGTCAACGCGACGCTGCACGCGCTGGTGCGGCTGGCCGAGTCGCCGCGTGGCGGCGGCTGAAGACCGACGGCCGGTGCCGCCGGCGTTCGCGCAGGCGCTGCGCGAGCTCGGGCTGGCCGGCGACGACGAAGCGCTCGTCGGCGCGCCACTGGCTGGCGGCGTGTCGTCGGACATCTGGCGCATCGACACCGCGCGCGGGCCGGTGTGCGCCAAGCGCGCGCTGGCGAAACTGCGCGTCGCGGCCGACTGGCGCGCGCCGGTCGAGCGCAGCCGCTACGAGGCGCGCTGGATCGCCGCGGCCAACGCCGCAAGGCCCGGCTGCGCGCCGCAGCTGCTCGGCCAGCACGACGGCTGCGGCGTCGTCGCCATGGCCTGGCTCGACCCCGCCGACCACCCGTTGTGGAAGGCGCAACTGCTCGCTGGGCGGATCGACGCGGGCGTCGCCGCGGCAGTCGGCGCGACGCTCGCCGCGATCCACACCCACGCCGCGCGCCGCCCGGCGCTCGCTGCCGACTTCGACAGCGCGGCGATCTTCCACGAGATCCGCCTCGCGCCGTACCTGGTCGCGACCGCCGAGCGCCACCCGGCGCTGGCCGACCGGCTGCACGCGCTGGTCGCGCAGACGCAGGCGAACGCGCGCACGCTGGTCCACGGCGACGTCAGCCCGAAGAACATCGTCGTCGGCCCGCGCGGCCCGGTGCTGCTCGACGCCGAATGCGCGACCTGGGGCGACCCGGCGTTCGATGTCGCGTTCGTGCTGAACCACCTGTTGCTGAAGACGATCCCGACACCGTCGGCGGCGCGCACCGCGGCCTGCGCGGCGGCGTACGCAGCGCTCGTCGACGCCTACTTCGCCGGCGTCGACTGGGAGCCGCGCGGCGCGCTCGAAGCGCGCGCCGCGTCGCTGCTGCCCGGGCTGCTGCTGGCGCGCGTCGACGGCAAGTCGCCGGTCGAGTACGTCACGCGCGACGACCAGCGCGACGCGATCCGCGGCGTCGCATCGGCGCTGCTCGCGCGGCCGGTCGCGCGGCTGGCCGACGTCGCCGCGGCGTGGCGCAACGCCTGGCCGGGCGACGCGCGATGACGATCGACGCGTCGATGCCCGCGCAGCGCGCGCAACCTGCGACCGCGGTGGCCGCCGCCGCATGACGGGCGCAATGGCGATCGCCGCGATCCGCGGCCGCCGCGTCTGGGACAGCCGCGGCCGGCCGACCGTCGAGGCCGACGTCGTCCTCGCCGGTGGCGCGAGCGGCCGCGCGATCGTCCCGGCCGGCGCGAGCAAGGGCACGCGCGAGGCGGTCGAGCTGCGCGACGGCGGCGCGGCGTTCGGCGGGCTCGACGTGCAGCGCGCCGTCGCCCACGTGAACGGCGAGATCGCGCGCGCGCTCGTCGGCGCCGACGCCGCCGACCAGGCGGCCGTCGACGCGCGCCTCGTCGCGCTCGACCCGACGCCCGACAAGTCGCGCCTCGGCGCCAACGCGACGCTCGCGGTGTCGATGGCCGCGGCCCACGCCGCCGCGGCGGCGCGCGGCGTGCCGCTGTACGAGCACGTCGCCGACGCCGCGTCGCCGGCTACGGCCGCCGACGTGCTGTTGCCGCTGCCGCAGATCCAGATCTTCGGCGGCGGCGCGCACGCCGGGCGGCGTGTCGACGTCCAGGACTTCATGGTCGTCGCTGTCGGCGCGACGTCGTTCGCGCAGGCGCTCGAATGGACCGCCGAGGTCTACCGCTGCGCCGGACGGCGCATGGCCGACCGCGGCGCGGCCGCCGGCGTCGCCGACGAAGGCGGCTGGTGGCCGGCGTTCTCGGGCACCGACGACGCGCTGGCCACGCTGGTCGCGGCGATCGAAGACGCCGGCTTCGTCCCCGGCGAGCAGGTCGCGATCGCCCTCGACATCGCCGCCAGCGACTTCGGCCGCGGCGGCCGCTACACGCTGGCGCTCGAACAGCGCACGCTCGACGCCGACGCGTGGATCGAGACGCTGCTGCGCTGGTGCGAGCGCTATCCCGTCGTCAGCATCGAAGACCCGCTCGCCGAGGACGACCTGGACGCGTTCGCGCGGTTCACGCGCGCCGCGCCGGCGGGGCTGCAGGTCGTCGGCGACGACTTGCTCGTGTCGAGCGCCGCGCGGCTCGTCGCTGCCGCCGCCGCCGGCGCGGCCAACACGGTGCTGCTGAAGCCGAACCAGCGCGGCACGCTGACCGAGACGCTGGCGTGCCGCCGCGCCGCGGCCGATTGCGGCTTTGCAACGATCGTCTCGGCTCGGTCGGGCGAGAGCGAAGACACGACGATCGTCGACCTGGCGATCGGCTGGCGCGCCGGGCAGCTGAAAGTGGGGTCGTTTGCGCGTGGCGAACGGATGGCGAAGTGGAACGCCGCGCTGCGCATCGAAGAAGCGCTCGGCGCACGCGCGCGTTTCGCCGGCGCGGCGGCGCTCGGCCGGCGGCGCTGAAGTCGCGGCCCCGCGGCGCCGGATCGCGACGCCGGGCGACGTCATCCGGTCATCGCGCGCCCCGGGCGGGCAAGACGACCGCGGCGATACCGCCGACGATCGCCAGCGTGGCGACCACGAGCCGCGTCGACCCCGGCTCGCCGAGCCAGGCGACGCCTGCGACCGCGGTCAGCGCCGGTACCGCGAGCTGGGCCACCGCCGCGGCGGCCACCGACAGGCGCGGCAGCGCGGTGTACCAGACCGCGTAGCCGAGCCCCGACGCGATCGCGCCCGAGACCAGCGCGAGCAGCGCGCCGCGTGGCGAGACGTGCAGCGTGCCGATCGCCGCGATCTCGCCGATTGCGCCGGCGGCTCCGAACGTGCCGAGCGAACCGCCGGCGGCAAGCGCGGCGAAGACCGCTGCCGGCGCCAGCGCCCGGACGAAGTTCCCCGCGGTCGCAGCGAGTGCGTCGCCCGCGCGCCGGCCAAGCAGCGTGTACGCGCCCCACGCGACGCCGGCGGCGACCATCGCCGCGCTGGCGAGCGGCGGTGGCGCCGCCCAACCCGGCAGCAACAGCGCGATGACGCCGCCCAGCGCGGCGGCGATCCCGGCCCACTGCCGCGGTGCGTAGCGCTGGCCGGCGGCGAGCGAGCGGCCGACCATCGTCGCCTGCACGGCGCCGAACAGCAGCAGCGCGCCGGTCGCCGCGGTGAGCTCGACGTAGGCGACCGAGAACGCCGCGGCGTAGACGAACAGCGCCGTCGCCGCGGCCCAGCCGCCGCCGAGCGCGACGCGCCGGTCGCGCCACGCCAGCAGCAGCGCGAGCGCGACCGCCCCCGACGCGAGCCGCAGCGCGGTGTACGCCGCCGGGTCGATCGCCGCGTCGCGCAGCGCCGCGCGGGCGAGCAGCGAGTTGCCGGCGAAGGCGAGCAGTGCCAGCGACGTGAGGGCGGCGATCCGCCACGGCGACATCCCGGCAGTGTCACCGACGCGTGCGCCGGCGATGCGGTTCGGCGGTTCGGCGGTTCGGCGGTTCGTTCGGCGGCTCGGCAGCTCGGCGGTTCGGCGGTTCGGCGGTTCGGCGCGCGACCCGCTTCGTGCACACTGCGTTCGACGAGGTGCGCCGATGACCGTCGTCCCGACCGCCGCTCCCACCGCCGACCCCGCCAACGACTTCCCGCTCGCCGACCCGCCGCCGGCCGAGCGCTGGCCGACGGTCGTCGCCGACGAGGCCGAGCTGTTGTGCGACCTCATCGCACCGACGGCCGCCACGCGCATCGTCGAGCTCGGCTGCGGCAACGCCGCGGTGGTGCGCCGGCTGCTGGCGCGCGGCGCGGCCGCCGGCGTCGTCGCGTTCGAGGTCGACGCGGTGCAACATGCGAAGAACGAAGCCGCGCCGCCGCTGCCGGGGTTGACCTTCGCCTACGGCGGCGCCGAAGACGTGCCGCTGCCGGCGGCGTATTGCGACGTCGTGCTGATGCTGAAGTCGCTGCACCACGTGCCGGCGGCGAAGATGGCGCGGGCGCTGACCGAGGCCGGCCGGCTGCTCGTTCCCGGCGGCGTGCTGTACGTCGCCGAACCGGTGTCGGCCGGCGCATACGACGCGCTCGTGCGCCACTTCCACGACGAGGCCGCGGTACGCGCCGCGGCGTATGCCGAGCTGCGGCGCGCCGTCGGTGCCGGCGTCTACGACTGGCAGCGGCAGGTGCTCTACGACGTGCCGCTGGCGTTCGCGAGCCAGGCCGACTTCGTCGACCGCGTTGTCAACGTCACGCACACGTCGCTGTCGCTGCCGCCCGACGTCGATGCCGCGGTGCGCCGCGACTACGACGCGCTGGCCGACGGCGACGGCCACTTGCGGCTGGTGCGGCCGATGCGCGTCGACGCGGTCGAAGAAGGCCTGGATGACGTCGGCCTCT
>CBDUBX010000116.1:0-7617 GCA_965365495.1 uncultured Burkholderiales bacterium | reverse complement strand
GAAAAGCTGGTTCACGGTCGCGTTCCCGGAGGTCTGGCTGTTCTTCCTCGGCGCGCTGTTCATCGCGGTGACGCTGTTCCTGCCGCAGGGCATCGTCGGCCTGCTGCGCCGGTCGGGCGGCATCGTCGGCCGATTGCGCCGGTCGGGTGCCGCCGAGAGCGGCGTTGACCGCAGCGCCGGCGACGGCGACGGCAGCGGCCCGCTGCCGGCCGTCGATCGCGCCGTCGACCGCGCACCGCGCGCCGCCGGCCCCGCCGCGCGGCTGCGCCGGCTGGTGCGCAGCGCCGCCGGCCGCTCCCGCCGTTCGGCCTTCGACAGCGACCGCGCGCCGCGGCCGCGGGGTCTGCCGCGATGACCCCCGACCTGATGGAAGCCGGCGCCGCGGCGCGCACCGCGCACCGCGAACGCGCGCAGCGCGTCGTCGGCGACACACCGTACTTCGGCCAGGGCGTGGCGCTGTACGTCGATGCGGTCAGCGTGTCGTTCGACGGCTTCAAGGCACTGAACGCGCTGACGCTGGCGGTCGACGTCGGCGAACTGCGCTGCATCATCGGCCCGAACGGCGCCGGCAAGACGACGATGATGGACTGCATCACCGGCAAGACGCGGCCCGACAGCGGCCGCATCTTCTTCGGCTCGAACCTCGACATGCTCCGGATGAGCGAGCCGGAGATCGCGCAGGCCGGCGTCGGGCGCAAGTTCCAGAAGCCCACGGTCTACGAGCCGCTGACGGTGTTCGACAACCTCGAGCTCGCGGCCAAGGGCGACCGCGGCGTGTGGGCCGCGCTGAGCCATCGCCTGAGCGGTGAGCAGCGCGACCGCATCGACGAGGTGCTCGGCCTGACGCACCTGCGCGACCACGCCGCGCGCACTGCCGGGCTGCTCAGCCACGGCCAGAAGCAGTGGCTCGAGATCGGCATGCTGCTGATGCAGGACCCGCTGCTGCTGCTGCTCGACGAGCCGGTGGCCGGGATGACCGACGACGAGACCGCGCGCACGGCCGAGCTGTTCCTGGCGCTCGAAGGCCGCCACAGCCTGGTCGTCGTCGAGCACGACATGCACTTCGTCGAGCAGCTGACGCAGGGGCGCAAGAAGGTCACCGTGCTGCACGAAGGCAGCGTGCTGGCCGAAGGGCCGCTCGCGGACGTGCAGGCCGACGAGCGCGTGATCGAGGTCTACCTCGGGCGCTGATCGATCGATGTCCTCGACCCCCGCCTACACCGCCACCGCCACTTCCGGCGCCACGACGGCGACCGCCCCGACCGCGCTGGCAAACGCGGCGCAGGCGACGCCGATGCCGACGGCCGCGACCGCCGCGTCGTCGCTCGCCGGCACCGCGGCGCTGCTGCAGGTCGACGGGCTGAACCAGTCGTACGGCGGCAGCCACATCCTGCGCGACGTGGCGCTGCAGGCGCGCGCCGGCGAGGTCACCGTCGTCCTCGGCCGCAACGGCGTCGGCAAGACGACGTTGCTGAAGACACTGACCGGCGTCGTGCCGTCGCGGTCGGGCCGCATCGTCGTCGACGGCGTCGACGTGACCCGCGCCACGCCGTTCGCGCGGGTCGCCCGCGGCGTCGGTTACGTGCCGCAGGGGCGCGAGATCTTCGGCCGGCTGACCGTCGAGGACAACCTGCGAATGGGTCTGGCGTCGCGCCGCGGCAGCGAAGGCCGCGAGATCCCGGCCGAGCTGTTCGAGCTGTTCCCGGTGCTGCAGCAGATGCTCGGCCGGCGCGGCGGCGACTTGTCGGGCGGCCAGCAACAACAGCTCGCGATCGCCCGTGCGCTGGCCGCGCGGCCCAAGCTGCTGCTACTCGACGAGCCGACCGAAGGTATCCAGCCGAGCATCATCAAGGACATCGGCCGCGTGATCCGGCGGCTCGCCGACGGCGGCATGGCGGTGCTGCTCGTCGAGCAGTACTACGACTTCGCCGCGGGGCTGGCCGACCGCTACGTCGTGATGGAACGCGGCGCGGTCGTGATGCGCGGCGACGGCGCGAACCTGCACGCCGACGGCGTCCGCGAGCGGATGGCGATCTGACGCCGCCCCCCGGGCTTGCCCGGTGTCGGCTTTCCTGACAAGGACGGGGGCGAACGCGACGGCCGCCGCCCGTGCCGGCGTCGCCAATGCGGTCCGCTTCCCTCTGGGCGGATGCGACATCTGCCGCGTTCGCCGCCGGGCGGCGCGAATCTCGCTTTGCACGCGCAGTGCCACGACCGAGTCGAAAGCCGCCGATGAAAAAGCTCCTCGCCCTGCTCGCCATGTCCGCCGCCACGCTGACCCACGCGGCGCCGGTCGCCTACGACTTCGAGTACACGCTGGCCGGCGGCTCGGTGCTCGCCGGCACGCTGATCGGCGAACTGCAGGGCGACGCCAACACCGTGCTCGTCGACAGCATCGCCGACTTCGTCACCTTCAACGGCATCGCCGGGCCGTCGCTACCGGTGGTCGATTCGGTCAGCAATTTCTTCGGCGGCTCCGGCGCGCCGGCCGTGGTGTCGCTCGACGGCAGCGTGATCGACCTCATCGCCTGCATCGACGCCACCTGCAGCGACGGCTTCCTGTTCGAAGGGCCGGGCACGACGCTCGGTTCGCCGATCTTTTTCGGCGGCGCGTCGTTCGGCCCCGCGACCGAGGGCTACGCGCCGGGCCGCTGGAGCCTCGAGGCCCAGGTCACCGCGGTGCCCGAGCCATCCGCGCTGGCCCTGGCGGGTCTGGCGCTGTTGATCGCCGCGACCGTCGGCAGCCAGCGTCGCAGCCGGTCGCGATAATGCGCCGGTGAAGCGGGCCAGACCGCCGCCGGTGCGAGCGTGGAAACACGGCACGGGAGGAAGGTCCGGACTGCACAGGGCAGCGCAGCAGCTAACGGCTGTCCGCCGCGAGGCGAGGATCAGAGCAACAGAGACGAGTCTCTGAGGGGTTCCTGCAGTCGGGGTTTCCAACCCTCTGCGGGGCCGCGCCCCGCAGAGAGTGAAACGGGCAATCTCTGCGCGCAGCAACACCGAATAGGCACACGGGCGTCGGCCGCAAGGCCGGCGCGGACGCTGGCTCCGGCGCAGTGTGCGGGTGGGTGGCACCGAGCCGGGTGGGCGACCCCCGGCCCAGAGGAATGGCGGTCACGGCGGCGCGGCGCAAGCCGCGTCGACGCACGGAATCCGGCCTATCGGCCCGCTTCACACTTTCCGCGGCGATGGCGGTTGAGCAACGCGCCACGCGAGCTGCATCGTTGTCGCACGCGACCCACAGGCGCGCGTGGCCGGTATTCAGCGCCGCCGTCGCGCCGCCGCTGCGACGCCCGCGACGCCGGCGGCGAGCAGCAGCACCGTCGCCGGCTCGGGCACGCTGTTGACCGCCGCGACCAGCGCGATGCCGCCGCGCGACGCGGTCGTCGCACCGAGACCCCAGTGCACGCCAAAGGCGTCGGCGGTCGCGCCGCTGGCCAGGCCGAAGTCGCTGAGGTCGAACTCGGCCGCGTTCAGCAGCCAAGGGTCGCTGCCCAGCGCCGGTGGGCGCGGCGTCGTGCCGACGACCGCGGTGCTGCGCACCAGCGTCACGCCGTCGATCGTCACCTTGAAGTCGCTCGGGCTGTTGATGTCGTAGATCGCGAAATCGGCGCCCGGCCCGTTGACGACGACGTTGTCGACGAAGGAGACGGTCACGACGCCGCACGCCGCTTCGTCCTGGCCGATCGAGCACGCCGCGAAAGTCGACGTCGCGAGCGACGGCGCGGTCAGCGGCGTGTCGAGCATCGCCGCGCGGGCCGCAGCGGCATCCGATGTCACGGGCACGACGTTGGCGGTCGCGCCGTCCCAGATGAAATAGTCGACGACGGGCAGCGTCACTGCGTCGGCGAACGCGTTATCGGCATAGCTGCGGCCGCCGACGGTGACCGCGGCCGACGCCGCGGCCCATCCGATCAGCGTGACGACAAGAACGGCGGTCGAGCGCAGCAGGGGCATCGTTGACTCCCGGTCGAGGTCGGTCGAGTGGACCCCGGCCGGAGCATGCGCGACGCCGACGGCGGTGAACAGCGATGATTTGCGCGCGCCATCCCTAACCGTTGGGAGACGCCACCCGAACCGGGGGGTCGCCGGTGGGCGGCCGCTTGGAGCCTCTCGTCAGAACGACTCCGGCCGCCGCGGGACGCCCCCCGGTCGCGTTTCCGACTCGCCTGCCCAGCACCGCCGTGCCCGCGCGGGCCGTGACGGTCACCGAAGCGG
This sequence comes from uncultured Burkholderiales bacterium, assembly GCA_965365495.1. Taxonomy (GTDB): domain Bacteria; phylum Pseudomonadota; class Gammaproteobacteria; order Burkholderiales; family Burkholderiaceae_C; genus Rubrivivax. The sequence continues at coordinate 3,399 of CBDUBX010000116.1, read as the reverse complement.
TCGATAGACGCGGTACACGCCATCGGCGCGCCGTTGCGCTGCACCGACCGGCAGCTTCACGCCGGCACGACCAGCGCGTGGCGCGCCATCCAGCGCAGGCCGCTCGCCGGCGGCGCCGGCACCAGCGCCAACGCCAGCGCGGCGCGGTCGGTCGGCGCCAGGCGTCGCCACAGGAAGTCGCGGTCGTTGCCCGGCTCTCCGGCAACGAACAGCTGCGTCGTCCACTCGCCGAACGCCGCGTGGCGCAGCTTCAGGTGGATGTGCGGTGTGCGCCCCGGGTAGGCCACCGGGCGGATCGTGCGCAGGCGCACACCGCCGTCGCGGCCGCTGGTCGCGCTGCCGAAGCCCTGGAAGCCCGGGTCGAACGCGCCGGGCGCGCGCGACACCGCCGGGTGGCGGTAGTGGCCGAGCGCGTCGCACTGCCAGATCTCGACGACCGCGGCGTCGACGACGCGCCCCGCGGTGTCGGCGACGACGGCGTCGATTGCGAGGTGCTCGCCGGCCGCGACGCGCGGCGCGCCATCGCCGCTCACCGTCGTCAGGTCGGCGTCGGCGTCGGCCCAGCCGGCGCGCCAGGCGTGCGGCGGGTAGAACGGCCCCTCGGTCATCGGCGCCAGCGCGCGCCGCGACGACGCCAGCGCCGGCAGCGCGAGCGTCGCGGCGGCGGTTGCGGTGGCGGCAGCGGCGGTGCCGCCGACGACGAACGTCCGGCGCGATCGATCCATCGCCGCATTGGAGCACCGCAGGCGACGCCCCACTAGACTCGCGCCCTTCCTGCCGACATGAACCCCGACGCCGCTACGCTCTGGCGCGGCCCGCGCTGGACGCTGGCGATGCTGCTCGCCTGCCTCGGCATGCTCGGGCCGTTCTCGATCGACACCTACCTGCCGGCGTTCGCCGGCATCGGTCGCGCGCTCGACGCGTCGCCGGTGCAGATGCAGCAGACGCTGTCGAGCTACCTGCTCGGCTTCGCGGTGATGAACCTGTTCCACGGCGCGCTGGCCGACAGCTTCGGCCGCCGGCCGGTGGTGCTCGGCGGCATCGCACTGTTCACGCTGGCGTCGGTCGGCTGCGCCGAAAGCGACACGATCGGCGCGCTGGTCTTCTTCCGCGCGCTGCAGGGGATGTCGGCCGGCGCCGGGATGGTGGTTTCGCGCGCGATCATCCGCGACCTCTTTCCGCCGGCCGACGCGCAGCGGGTGATGTCGCAGGTGACGATCTACTTCGGCGTCGCGCCGGCGGTGGCGCCGATCATCGGCGGGTTGTTGATCTCGTACACCGACTGGCACGCGATCTTCTGGTTGCTGGCCGCGCTCGGCGCGCTGCTCGGGCTGGCCAACTGGCGCTGGCTGCCCGAAACGCTGCACGCGTCGCAGCGTCAGGTCTTCGCCGCCGGCAACCTGCTGCGCGGCTACTGGGGGCTGCTGCGCAACCCGCGTTTCGTCGCGCTGGTGTTCGCGAGCGGCGTGCCGTTCAACGGCATGTTCCTGTATGTGCTGTCGGCGCCGGTGTTCCTCGGCGAGCATCTGGGACTCGCGCCGACGCAGTTCTTTTGGCTGTTCACGGTGACGATCGCCGGAATCATGGGCGGCGCGTGGCTGTCGGGTCGGCTCGCCGGGCGGATCAAGCCGCGGCACCAGATCCGCCACGGCTTCGTGATCATGGTCGCGACGACGGTGGTCAACGTTGCGTTGAACGTCGCCTTCGACCCGCACCCGGCGTGGGCGATCCTGCCGGTCGGCGTCTACGCCTTCGGCTGGGCGTTGATGGTGCCGGTGGTGACGCTGCTCGCGCTCGACCAGCAGCCCGACCGACGCGGCATGGCGTCGTCGGTCCAGGCCTGCGTCGGCAGCCTCGCCAACGCCGCGGTCGCCGGCGTCGTCGCGCCGCTGGTGATGCACGACCCGCTGGCGCTGGCGGTGATGTCGGCGCTGCTGATGGCGGTCGGCATCGTCGCGTGGCTGTGGGTCAAGCCGCGGCTGCCGCGCTGAGGTCGAGCCGAGGCGGCTGCCACGCTGCGGTCAAGTCGCGACGCGGCGTGCCGATAAGCCGGCGAGGAGTTCTCGTCCGATGCCGCCTGCCCGTCGTCCTGCCGCCGTGCTGTCGGCGCGCCGCTGCCCGCGGCGCGCCGCGGGGGTGCGTGCGGTCGCAGCAGGCGCGATCGCGGTCGCCGCGGCGTTCGCGCCGACCGCGGCCGCTGGCGGCGACACGACCGCCGCCGCGAAGCCGGCCGACGATCCGTTGGCGACGTTGCGCCAGCGGCTGAGCGAGCGGATGGCGCAAACCGCCGCGAAGCAGGCCGCGGCGCCGTCGCGGTCGGTGACACCGACGTCGATGAACACGTCGCCGGGTGCGGCCGCGGCGTCAACGCCCGTGTCGTCGCCGTCGCCCCGTCCGCGTACGGTTGCCCGGACGCCGGACCGGGACCGGGCCTCGTCGCCGCCGGGCGCGGCGGCGCCGCCGGCGTCATGGGCCTACGACGGCCCCGGCGGCCCGGCGCACTGGGCTGCGCTGCGCCCCGAAAACGCCGTCTGCGCCACCGGCCAGCGGCAAAGTCCGATCGACATCCGCGGCGGCTTCGCGGTCGAACTCGAGCTGCTGGCGTTCGACTACCGCGGCGGCGCGTTCCGCGTCGTCGACGACGGACGCACCGTCACCGCCGAAGTTGCCGCCGGCAGCAGCGTCGTCGTCGCCGGCCGGCGCTATGCGTTGCAGCAGCTGCACTTCCACCACCCGGCCGAGGAGCGCATCGACGGTCGCGGCTTCGCGATGTCGGTCCACCTCGTGCACCGCGACGAGCAGGGCCGCGAGCTCGTCGTCGCGCTGCTCGTCGACCCCGGCGCGGCGCAGCCGGCGGTGCAGAAGGTGTGGAACCACCTGCCGCTCGAGCGCCACGACACGATGTCGGCGCGCGTGCCGCTGAACCCCAGCGAACTGCTGCCCGACGACCGCGGCTACTACACCTACATGGGGTCGCAGACGACGCCGCCGTGTGCCGAAGGCGTGCAATGGGTCGTGCTGCGCCAGCCGATCACCGCCACGCCCGAGCAGATCGCGCTGTTCGGCCGGCTCTACCCGATGAACGCGCGGCCGCTGCAGGCCGCCGCGGGCCGGCGCATCCTGCAGTCGCAATAAGCCTGCGGCAGGCGCGCTGTCCGGCGCCACCGGCGCGACCGGCACCGCGCAGCGACGCGTGCGCGCGGCGTCGACGCCGGCCACGGCGGCGGCGCGCGGCACGGCCCGAACGTGCCGCCGGAATCGGCGTTTTCCTGCAAGCTGGGGCCATCGACGCGCGTGCCAGAATCGCCCGCCCGATCGCCGCCCGACCCCCGACACCGCCGCCGCGCATGTCCGCCTTGCCCGACGAATCGCCCCCGGCGGCCGTCGACCCCGGGGTCG
>CBDUBX010000115.1:0-7640 GCA_965365495.1 uncultured Burkholderiales bacterium | reverse complement strand
CCGACGCGCTGGCGCTGGCGCGCTACTGCGAGTTCTACGCCGGCGCCGCCGACAAAGTCCACGGCGCGACGATCCCGCTGGCCGGCGGCACGACCGCGTTCACGTTGCGCGAGCCGCACGGCGTCACCGCGCACGTCGTGCCGTGGAACTATCCGATGCAGATCATCGGCCGCAGTGTCGGCGCGGCGCTGGCGATGGGCAACGCCTGCGTCCTCAAGCCCGCCGAGCAGGCGTGCCTGACCGCGCTGGCGTTCGCCCGCATCGCCGCCGACGCCGGGCTTCCGGCCGGCGCGTTGAACGTCGTCCCCGGCCTCGGCGCCCAGGCCGGCGCGGCGCTGGTCGCGCACCGCGGCGTGCGCCACGTGTCGTTCACCGGGTCGGTCGCGGTCGGCCGGGCGATCCAGGCCGCGGCCGCGGCGAACGTCGTCCCGGTAACGCTCGAGCTCGGCGGCAAGAGCCCGCAGATCGTCTTCGCCGACGCCGACCTCGACGCCGCGCTGCCGGCGCTCGTCGCCGGCGCGGTGCAGAACGCCGGCCAGACGTGCTCGGCCGGGTCGCGCGTGCTGGTGCAGCGCGCGGTCTATGCCGACGTCGTCGACCGGCTCGCCGCACGCTTTCGCGCGCTGGTCGTCGCGCCGGCGCTGGCCGACGCCGACGTCGGGCCGCTGATCAGCGCCGCGCAGCGCGACCGCGTCGAAGGCTTTCTTGCTCGGGCCGAGGCCGACGGGCTGCGCGTCGCGGCGCGGGCCGCGCGGCCGGCGTCGCTGCCACCGGGCGGGCACTACGTGCTGCCGACGCTGCTGGCCGACGTCGACCCGCGGCACGACGTCGCGCAGCGCGAGATCTTCGGCCCGGTGCAGGTCGTGCTGCCGTTCGACGACGAAAGCGACGCGCTGGCGCTGGCCAACGGCACCGACTACGGCCTGGTCGCCGGCGTCTGGACCCGCGACGGCGGCCGCGCGCTGCGGCTGGCGCGGGCGCTGCAATGCGGCCAGGTGTTCGTCAACAATTACGGCGCCGGCGGCGGCGTCGAGTTGCCGTTCGGCGGCGTCAAGCTGTCCGGCCACGGCCGCGAAAAAGGTTTCGAGGCGCTGTACGGCTTCTCGACGCTGAAGACGGTGGCGATCCGCCACGGCTGAAGCGACGAACCGAACGGCACGACGGGAAGGAACCGGCATGCGCCTGAACGGCAAGGTCGCGATCGTCACCGGCGGCGGGTCGGGCTTCGGCGCCGGCATCGTGCGCAAGTTCGTCGCCGAAGGCGCGCGCGTCGTCGTCGCCGACATCGACGCCGACGCGGCGGCGGCCGTCGCCGCCGCGGCCGGCGACGGCGCGCACGCGATCACCGTCGACGTCGCTCGCGCGGGCGATGCGCAGGCGATGGTCGACGCGGCGCAGCGCCGCTACGGCCGGCTCGACGTCGTCGTCAACAACGCCGGCATCGGCCACGCGCCGCAGCCGCTCGAAGACCTCGCCGAAGACGCGTGGGACCGCATCTGCGCGGTCAACATGCGCGCGATCTATCTGGCGATGCGCGCCGCGGTGCCGGTGTTCAAGGCGCAGCGCGGCGGCGTCGTGCTGAACATCGCGAGCACCGCCGGCGTCAGCCCGCGGCCGCGGCTGGCCTGGTACAACGCCAGCAAAGGCTGGGTGATCACCGCGACGCGCGCCTGCGCGGTCGAGCTGGCGCCGTTTGCGATCCGCGTCAATGCGCTGAACCCGGTCGCCGGCGAGACGCCGCTGCTCGCGACCTTCATGGGCGGCGACACGCCCGAGACGCGGGCGCGCTTCCTGGCGACGATCCCGCTCGGCCGCTTCAGCACGCCCGACGACATCGGCAACGCCGCGTGCTTCCTGTGCAGCGACGAGGCGTCGATGGTCACCGGCGTGTGCCTCGAGGTCGACGGCGGGCGGTGCATCTGACCGCGCCGAGGCGGCGCAGCGCGGTGCACGGCGCGGTTGACGTTCGAACCGACGAGCGGCGTCGCGGCGCGCGCCTTGCGCGCGTCGGCGGCGGCGGCGATGCCGCTGGCGCCGGACGGCCCGGCGGCGGCGCTCTGAAAACGGCGGCGTCAGCCGCCGTCGTGCCGGTCGGCAGCGGCGTAGAGGTCGGCGGCGAAACGCGGGTCGTCGGCCATCACGCGTTGCGCGAAGCGGCGCACGCGGGCGGCTTCGTCGATGCGCAGGGCGCGCGGGTCGCGCTTTTGCGGTTGCAGCCGCGACGCCAGCGTCGCGACAAAGGTCACTGCAGCGTCCGACACGCGGCGGGTCGCGCCGGCGCCGGCCGGGTGGCCGAGGGTCATGGTGCCCATGATGGAGGCTTTCTTCGTTGCGCCGCGGGGTGGCCGCGGCGGCGGTCGGGTGCGCCGCGGGGTACCGCGGCTCCGGTGATTCTAGGGTTTACCCGTAACCGTTGACCGTCGAACAACCCGGCTTGGGAACGGCAAATCGGCGTGGCGTGGCGAATTCACGCCAAGAACGCAGCCCCTGCGCAGCCCCGCCGGCGGCTGACCGGGCCGGACGGCGCGACGAGACGTGCGACGCGCGCCGGCGGCCGCTACCAGACCGAAGCGATCGCCTCGGCGGCGCGGTCGACGTTGCCGTCGTTGAGCCCGGTCACGCACAGCCGACCCGAACGCAGCAGGTAAACCCCGAACTCGTCGCGCAATCGGTCGACTTGGTCGTCGCGGAGCCCGGTGTAGCTGAACATGCCCCGCTGGCGCAGCAGAAAGCCGAAGTCGCCGCCCGGCACGCGCGCGGCGAGCCCGTCGTGCAGGCGGCGGCGCATCGCGGCAATGCGGTCGCGCATCGCCGCGACATCGGCTTGCCACAGCCGGCACAGCGCTGCGTCGGTCAGAACGCGCTCGACGATGCCGGCGGCGTGGATCGGCGGGCTCGAATAGTTGCGCCGCACCGTCGCCTTCATCTGGCCGAGCACGAGTTCGGCCTCGGCGCGGTCGGCGCAGACGACGCTCAACGCGCCGGCGCGCTCGCCGTACAGGCTCATGCTCTTGGAGAACGAGTTCGCGACGAAGAAGCTCAGTCCGGCGTCGGCCGCCGCGCGCACCGCGAAGGCGTCGGCGTCGATGCCGTCGCCGTAGCCCTGGTACGCGAGGTCGATGAAGGCGATCAGCCCGCGGTCGCGCAGACGTTCGATCACCGCTGGCCACTGCGCACGGTCGAGGTCGACGCCAGTCGGGTTGTGGCAGCAAGCGTGCAGCAGCACGACGTCGCCGCGCGGCAGGCGGTCGAGCGCGGCGCACAACCCGGCGAAGTCGACCGCGCCGGTCGCGGCGTCGTAATAAGGATAGGCGCGGACCGCGAGACCGGCGCCTTCGAAGATCGCGCGGTGGTTTTCCCAGCTCGGGTCGCTGACCCAGACGGTGCTGCCAGGCAGCCACTGGCGAAGAAAGTCAGCGCCGACTTTCAAGCCTCCGCTGGAACCGACGGTTTGCAGCGTGGCGATCCGGCCGTCGCCGACCGCCGCGTAGTTGGCGCCGAACAGCAGCGCCTGGACCGCGGCGCGCATCGCGGCGCTGCCTTCGATCGGCAGATACGGTTTCGGCGCGGCAGCGGCGAGCATCGCCGCTTCGGCGCGCTGGACGCAGTCGAGCACGGGGATGCGGCCGTCGGCGTCGAAATAGATGCCGATCGACAGGTTGACCTTGTCGCGGCGCGGATCGCGAAGATAGGTTTCGTTGAGGCCGAGGATCGGGTCGCCGGCGTGCGGCGTCAGGTGCGCGAAGAACGCCGCCGCGGCGGTCACGGCGCGGCTTCGGCGAGCGCCGCCTCGATCGGCGCGCGCAGCGACGCCGGCGCGTCCTGCGGCGCGAAGCGCGCGCGCACGCGGCCGTCACGGCCGACGAGGAACTTCGTGAAGTTCCACTTGATGCCTTCGGTGCCGAGCAATCCCGGCGCCTCGGATTTCAGCCACTGCCACAGCGGGTGCGCGTCGGCGCCGTTGACGCGGACCTTGGACATCATCGGAAACGACACGCCGTAGTTCTGTTCGCAGAACGTCGCGATCTCGTCGTTGCTTCCCGGGTCCTGCGCGCCGAATTCGTTGCTCGGAAAGCCGACGACGACCAGGCCGCGGTCGCGGTAGTCGAGCCACAGCTGCTCGAGACCGGCGAACTGCGGCGTGAAGCCGCAGGCGCTGGCGGTGTTGACGATCAGCAGCACCCGGCCGCGCTGGGCGGCGAAATCGGCGCGCGCGCCGCGGATCGACAGGGCATCGAAGTCGTAGACGGAAGAAGTCGGCATCGGCGGCTCCGCAGTGTGAGAAGCGGACGCGTCGGCGGCGCCCGTTCGCGCCGCGCGTTGACAGCGCCGCGGCGGGCGGGCGACGATCGTCGCCCATGTCCTCCGCGATCCGCGTCGCCCTGCTCGGCTTCAGCGATTTTGAACGCAGCACGCTCGCCGCGTTCTTCCGCCTCGCCGATCGTCAGCGGCCGGCCTACGTGCTGACGTCGCAACTGGACGGCAGCTTCTTCGTCGTCGCCGACGCCGACCACGCGCCGTCGGTGCGGCTCGCCGCCGCCGCCGGCCGCGTCGACGACACCGTCTACATCGGCAGCCAGCCGCCCGACGGCGCGTCGGCATGGATGACGCGGCCGATCGACCCACTGCGCGTGCGGCGCGAGCTCGACGCGATGCTCGCGCTGCGCACGTCGCCGCCGCCGGTGTTCGACGAAGCGGCGACGATCGAGATGGCGCCGGCCGACGGGCTGCAGGCCGCTCCGGGCGGCGACACCGCATCGGCTGCGGCGCCGCGGGACGGCGCTGCCGGGCCCCGCGCCGCAGCGACCGCCGCGACACCGGTCGTCGCCAGAATCGACGACGCCACCGCGCGCGATGACGGCGCCGCGCACGGCCTTCCGACGCCGGCACCGGCGAGGGGGGCTGCGGAACCGGCTTGCAGCGCGACGCCGGCCGAGGCACCGCGCCGCGGCACCGACGACGCTGCCACGTGGATCGTGCCGCCGCCGGCGCCGCCACCGCGCGCGCTGCTCGTCGACGACAGCCCGATCGCGCTGCGCTTCCTGCAGCAGCGGCTCGAACGCTGGGGCATCGGCGCCGACACCGCGGCGACGAGCGGCGGCGCGCTGGCGCTGCTCGTCGAGAAGGACTACGACTTCGTCTTCGTCGACATCGAACTCGGCGACGACAGCGAACTCGACGGGCTGGCGCTGTGCCAGCACATCAAGCGCCACCAGAGCGCGCATTCGGCGATCGCGTCGTCGGTGTTCATCGTCTCGGCGCACCACGGCGAGCTCGACCGCGTTCGCGGCCGCCTCGCCGGCTGCGACGCCTTCCTCGAAAAGCCGCTGCACGACGACGCGCTGCAGCGCTTGCTGCAGGGCCACGGGCTGGGGCCGCAACCGGCGCCGCCGCCGCGACGCGGCCGCAACGGCGGCTGAGCCCGGTTGTCGCGCCGCGCTTTGCGGCTACAATAGAAGGCTTTTCGCGAGACGCCTGGCCGCCCACCGTGGCGACACGACGTGCTCGCCGCAGTCGACACGGCCAGCGAGCTGCCGAACTCGCGAACCGACGGCGACGCCAACGACGGTTCCCTCGGGTCTTCGCCGCTCCTGCGGCGAGGCGCCGCCGGGGCCGCGCCCCGTCCAGACCCGTCATCCGAGCCCACATGCCCACCATCAACCAGCTCGTCACCAAAGGCCGCCAGGTCGAAGCGACGAAGAGCAAGTCGCCGGCGATGCAGAACTCGCCGCAGCGCCGCGGCGTCTGCACGCGGGTCTACACGACGACGCCGAAGAAGCCCAACTCGGCGCTGCGCAAGGTCGCGAAGGTGCGTCTGACCAACGGCTTCGAGATCATCAGCTACATCGGCGGCGAGGGGCACAACTTGCAGGAGCACAGCGTTGTGCTCGTGCGCGGCGGCCGCGTCAAGGACCTGCCCGGCGTTCGCTACCACATCGTTCGCGGATCGCTCGACCTGCAGGGCGTGAAAGATCGCAAGCAGTCGCGATCCAAGTACGGCGCCAAGCGCCCCAAGAAGGCCTGATAGGCCGGCTGCACGGGCCGGATTCGCGCCTGCGCTGCTCGCCGTACAGGAGTACGGCTGCGCTGCTCGACGCGACTGCGGCCCGTTCGCTCGGCCTCTCAGGCCTTCTTCTCGAGGCCGGAGGCCGTAGTAAGTGACCGATCCCGATGGTCGGTCGTGGCGGCGGGGCAACCTGCCGCCGACTGAAACCTAGGAAGGAAGACTCCCATGCCCCGTCGTCGCGAAGTACCGAAGCGCGAAATCCTCCCCGACCCGAAGTTCGGCTCGGTCGACCTGTCCAAGTTCATGAACGTGATCATGGAGTCGGGCAAGAAGGCGGTGGCCGAAGCGATCATCTACGGCGCGCTCGACCAGGTCGAGAAGAAGGCGGCCAAGGATCCGCTCGAGATCTTCATGGTCGCGCTGAACAACATCAAGCCGATGGTCGAGGTGAAGTCGCGGCGCGTCGGCGGTGCGAACTACCAGGTGCCGGTCGAGGTGCGGCCGATCCGGCGGCAGGCGCTGGCGATGCGCTGGCTGAAGGAAAGCGCGCGCAAGCGCGGCGAGAAAAGCATGGCAGCGCGGCTGGCCAACGAACTGCTCGAAGCCAGCGAAGGCCGCGGCGGCGCCGTGAAGAAGCGCGACGAAGTGCACCGCATGGCCGAGGCCAACAAGGCGTTCTCGCACTTCCGCTTCTAGGCGCCGCGCTCCTTTCCGCCGCCGCAGCCGTCCCGGCCGCCACTACGGGTCACCCCTGACCCGTCGGCGGCCCCTGCATTTGGAGATCCACCATGGCCCGCAAGACCCCCATCGAGCGCTACCGCAACATCGGCATCAGCGCGCACATCGATGCCGGCAAGACGACGACGACCGAGCGCATCCTGTACTACACCGGCGTGAACCACAAGATCGGCGAGGTGCACGACGGCGCGGCAACGATGGACTGGATGGAGCAGGAGCAGGAGCGCGGCATCACGATCACGTCGGCCGCGACGACGTGCTTCTGGAAGGGGATGGACCTGTCGCATCCCGAGCACCGCATCAACATCATCGACACGCCCGGCCACGTCGACTTCACGATCGAGGTCGAGCGCTCGATGCGCGTGCTCGACGGCGCGTGCATGGTCTATTGCGCGGTCGGCGGCGTGCAGCCGCAGAGCGAGACCGTCTGGCGGCAGGCCAACAAGTACAAGGTGCCGCGGCTGGCGTTCGTCAACAAGATGGACCGCACCGGCGCGAACTTCTTCAAGGTCTACGAGCAGATGAAGGCCCGGCTGAAGGCCAATCCGGTGCCGGTCGTGATCCCGATCGGTGCCGAGGACAAGTTCACCGGGGTCGTCGACCTGATCGAGATGAAGTCGATCGTCTGGGACGAAGCGTCGCAGGGGATGAAGTTCACGTATGCCGACATCCCGGCCGAGCTGAAGGACGACGCCGAGCAATGGCGCGAGAACCTCGTCGAGGCCGCGGCCGAGGCCAGCGAAGAGCTGATGAACAAGTATCTGGAGACCGGCGAGCTGACCAAGGCCGAGATCATCCAGGGCATCCGCACGCGCACGATCGCCGCCGAGATCCAGCCGATGTTCTGCGGCACCGCGTTCAAGAACAAGGGCGTGCAGCGCATGCTCGACGGCGT
>CBDUBX010000114.1:0-7692 GCA_965365495.1 uncultured Burkholderiales bacterium | reverse complement strand
CGTGAGCGGCGGCGAGCCGCACGCGAGGGTCGTCCCCCGCTGGCGCAGCGACCCGCCGCCAGCGCACGCCCGATGCGCCGGCAACGAAGCCGTCCCACTGGAAACGGTGACGACGGCGCGCGCCGGACAGAACTCAGCCCTTCACGCACACCACCTGCTTCAGCACGTGGACGACGTCGACGAGGTCGTGCTGCGCGGCCATCACCGCGTCGATGTCCTTGTAGGCCGCCGGCGTCTCGTCGATGACGCCGGCGTCCTTGCGGCACTCGACACCAGCGGTCGCGGCGCGGTGGTCGGCGAGCGTGAAGCGGCGTTTCGCATCGCCGCGGCTCATCGCGCGGCCGGCGCCGTGGCTGCAGCTCGCGAACGATTCGGGGTGGCCCTTGCCGCGCACGATGTAGCTGCGCGCGCCCATGCTGCCGGGGATGATGCCGAGCTGCCCCTCGCGCGCGCTGACCGCGCCCTTGCGCGTGACCCACAGGTCTTCGCCGAAGTGGCGTTCTTTCTGCACGTAGTTGTGGTGGCAGTTCACCGCGGTCGCCATGGTGGCGAACGGCCGGTCGATCACCGACTTCGCGGCATCGACGACGCGCTGCATCATCAGCTCGCGGTTGGTCGCCGCGTAGCGCTGCGCCCAGCCGACGGCGCGCACGTAGTCGGTGAAGTGGCGGCTGCCTTCCTCGAAATACGCGAGGTCGCGGTCGGGCAGGTGGACGTCGAGGCGCAGCGCGTCTTCGCGCGCCAGCTCGATGAACATCGTGCCGATGAAGTTGCCGACGCCGCGCGACCCCGAATGGACCATGAACCACACCGCGTCGGCCTCGTCGACGCAGACCTCAATGAAGTGGTTGCCGCTGCCGAGCGTGCCGAGCTGCGGCAGAGGATGGGTCTTCGCGAGCTTCGGATGGTCGCGCTCGAGCGCGGCGAACTCGGGCGCGAGCGTCGCCCACGCGGCGGTCACCGCCGCCGGCGGCGCCTTCTGCCACGCGCCCGGGTCGCGCCGGCCCGGTGCGCGGCCGTGCGGCACCGCGCGCTCGATTGCCGCGCGCAGCGGGCCGAGCGAGTCGGGCAGGTCGGCCGCGGCGAGCGTCGTCCGCGCGGCGATCATTCCGCAGCCGATGTCGACGCCGACCGCCGCCGGGATGATCGCTCGAACCGTCGGAATCACCGAGCCGACGGTGGCGCCGATGCCGTAGTGCACGTCCGGCATCGCGGCGATGTGCGGGTAGACGATCGGCAGCCGCGCGGCGTTCTCGAGCTGGCGCCGCGCGGCGTCCTCGACCGGCACGCCGCGCGTCCACATCTTCAGCGGCACGCCTCCGCCGACGTCGGCCTCGATGTAGTTAGTCGTCATCGGTGCGCGCTGGGCACGCGGCGCGCCGGCCACCGCGGCGGCCGCCGCAGGCGCACAGCGGTCACGGCCGCGCGAAATCGGGGATGCGGAAGCGCTTGCGGTAGGCGCCCGGCGCCATTCCGGCGACGCGCTTGAACAGCCGGCGGAAGAACGCCGGGTCTTCGTAGCCGACGCGCCACGCGACGTCGTCGACCGGTGCGTCGGTGCGCTCCAGCCGCCGCTTCGCATCCTCGATGCGCAGCCGCTGCACGTAGGCGATCGGCGCCATCCCGGTCGCGGCGACGAAGCGGCGTTTGAACGTCCGCTCGGCGAGGCGCGACCGCTGCACCATCTCGTCGACCGGCGCGGCGACCGAGAAGTGCGTCGCCAGCCAGCGCTGCGCGGACTCGATCTCGGAGTCGCCGTGGTCGCGCCGGCCTTCGAACGTCATGAACGGCCGCAGCCCGTCCTGGTGCCACTGCAAGGCCAGCATCCGCGCGATCTCCTGCGCGTCGGTGGCGCCGGCGTAGCGCGCGATCAGGTACAGCGCCAGGTCGTGCCAGGTGTTGGACGCGCCGCTGGTGACGAGGTCTTCTCGGTCGCCGGCGACGACGAGGACGCGGTCGGGGTGGATGCGCAGCCGCGGGTGCGCCGCGGCCAAGGCGTCGGCGTAGGCGAAGTGGACGGTGGTGTCGTGGCCGTCGAACAGCCCCGTTTCGCCGAGCAGGAAGATCCCCGAGCACGCCGAGCACAGCACCGCGCCGCCGGCGTGCATCCGCTGCAGCCACTCGACGGCGCGCGGGTAGCGGCCGAGCGGCCAGCCGCCGCGCAGCACGACCGACGGCACGACGACGATGTCGGTGGCCGCGACGTCGTCGATCGAACGCTGGACCTCGAACGGCACGCCGCTGGCGAGCCGCAGCGCGCCGGCAGCCTCGCCGACGACCTGCACGCCGAAGGTCGGTGCGCCGGCGCCGCCGAGCAGCGCGCGCGCGTTCATCGTGTCGTACAGGCCGGCCAGCGTCGACAGCGTGGCGTCGGGCAACGCCAGCAGCGAAACGTGGCAGCGCGGCTCGGCGGGGGCGGGGATCGTCGGCATCGGGCTCGCAGCAAGGTGGCACGAACGGCCCGGTTTCGGGCCGCTTCGCCACTGCCGTCGCGACGGGGGGACGTCGACGATAGCGGCACCCCAACGCAACCGGAGCCCGCCGTGACCCCTACCCCGACGATCGACCCCGCCAAGCTCGAAGCCTTCGCCACCCGCGCCACCGGCGACCTGACGAACGCCTACACCGGCATTCTGGTGAGCCTGGGCGCCAAGCTCGGGCTGTACCGCGCGATGGCCGGCGCCGGCCCGCTGGCGGCCAAGGAGGTGGCCCGCCGTGCGGAATGCAACGAACGCTACGTGCGCGAGTGGCTCAACGCGCAGGCCGCCGGCGGCTACGTCGACTATCACGCCGCCAGCGACGCGTACGAGCTGACCCCCGAGCAGGCGGCGGTGCTGGCCGACGACGACAGCCCGCTGTACGTGCCGCCGGCCTACGAGGTGCAGGCGGCGATGTGGGCCGACGCGCCGCGCCTGCTCGACGCCTTTCGCAGCGGCGACGGCGTCGCGTGGAGCGACCGCGACCCGCGGATGGCGTGCGGCACCGCGGCCTTCTACCGCAACGGCTATCGCGCCGCGCTCGTGTCGCAGTGGCTGCCGGCGCTCGACGGCGTTGTCGCGCGGCTCGACCGCGGCATGGCCGTCGCCGACGTCGGCTGCGGCCACGGCCACGCGACGCTGCTGATGGCCAATGCCTTCCCGCAATCGCGCTTCGTCGGCTTCGACACCCACGCCGCTTCGGTCGACGCCGCGCGCAAGCATGCCGCGACGGCGGCGCTCGCACCCGACCGCGTGCGTTTCGAGCAGGCGTCGGCCACCGGCTACGGCGACGCGGCGCCGTTCGGCCTGATCTGCTTCTTCGACACGCTGCACGACCTCGGCGACCCGGTCGCCGCGGCGCGGCACGCCGCCGCGCGCCTCGCCGACGACGGCACGGTGCTGCTCGTCGAGCCGGCCGCCGGCGACCGCGTCGACGACAACCTGAACCCGGTCGGCCGCCTGTACTACGGCGGCTCGACGCTGATCTGCTGCGCGCACGCGCTCGCCGACGGCGGCCGTCTCGTCCTCGGCGCCCAGGCCGGACCGAAACGCCTGGCCGAGGTGTTCCGCAAGGCCGGCTTCACGCGATTCCGAATTGCGGCGCAAACGCCGTTCAACCTGGTCTGCGAGGTGCGGCGCTGAACGCCGGGCCCCAACGACGCCTTTTATCCACCACCCGTCACTCAGGAGATAGCCATGACCTCGATGTCCACCCTCGTCGCCGCCGCCGCTTTGCTGGTCGGTGTTCCATCGTTCGCGCAGGAAGCCACGCCGGCGCCCGAATACGACCGCTTCGTGTCGACGCTGTCGCGCGCCGAAGTGGCAGCTGCGGCGCAGACCGCGGTGCGCCACGACCGCATCCTGCGCAGCGAGGCCGACGGCGCGGTGTACGCGCTCGGCGGCGATGCGGCGTCGTCGCTGTCGCGGCAGCAGGTGCTCGCCGAAGCCGTCGAGGCGCACCGCCTTGGCCTCGTCGGCCACGGCGAAGCCGACCTGCCGACGGCGACGTCGGCGCAATGGGAAGCGGTGCGTCGCGCCGGCCAACGGGCCGTCGACGCGACGCACGTCGCGCAGCGGCATTGAGCCGCACGGTGGCCGCGGTCGCGCCGCGCCGGCCATCGCCGGCCGGCAGCGACCGGGCGCTTGCAACGGCGCCGCGGTCGAGCCCGCGGCACCGCACCGCGACCTCCCCGTCGCGCTACAGCTCGGCCGGCGCGGTCGGGTCGAACAACGACGCGCGAAACGGCGGCGGTGCTGCGCCGGCGTCGGCCCGGCCGTCGTCGGCCCACAGCGCGAGCGCGGTTGCCGACATCGGCTTGGCGAACAGGTAACCCTGCATCTCGTCGCACCCGAGCGCCACCAGCGCGTCGCGCTGGGCTTCGGTTTCGACGCCTTCGGCGACGACGCGCAACCCGAGGCTGTGCGCCATGCCGACGACGGCGCGAACGATCGACCGCGCGCGCTCGCTGCCGTCGAGGTCGGTGACGAAGGCGCGGTCGACCTTCAGTTCGGCCGCGGGCAGCCGGCGCAGCGCGGCCAGGCTCGAATAGCCGGTGCCGAAGTCGTCGATCGACACGTGCAGCCCGGCCGCGCGCAGCCGCTCGAACGCGCGGCGCGTCTGCTGCGTGTCTTCCATCGCCACCGTCTCGGTGATCTCGCAGGTCAGCCGCTCGGGTGGGATCGCGTGGCGGCGCAGCGTCGCCTGGATGTGGTCGACCAGGTCGTCGCGGCGCAACTGATGGCCCGACAGGTTCACCGCCACCCGCATCCGCAGGCCGTGGCCGCGCCACTCGGCGGCCTGGCGGCACGCTTCGCCGATGACCCAGTCGCCGATGTCGCCGATCAGCCCGTGGCGCTCGGCCAGCGGCACGAACACCGCCGGGCTGATCATCCCGCGCTGCGGGTGTTCCCAGCGCAGCAGCGCCTCGACGGCGGTGATCTCGAGCGTCGCGGCGTCGACCTTCGGCTGGTAGACGAGCGTGAGTTCGCGCCGCTCCACGGCGTGGCGCAGTGCCTGCACAAGCTCGGCACGCTCGCGCTGGTCGACGGCCATTGCCGCGTCGAACCACGCGTGGCCGGCGCCGCCGTGGTGCTTGACCGCGCGCATCGCCAGCGCGGCGTGCGCCAGCAGCCGCAACCGCGAGCCGTGGTCGGGGTACATCGCCAGACCGGCGGACGCCGACAGGCGCAACTCGGTGCCGGCGACGGCGAACGGCGCGCGCAGCACGTTCAGCGCGTCGGCCGCGGCGCGCGCCGCGGCAGGCTTGTCGGCGGCGAACAGCAGCGCGAACTCGTCGCCGCCGACGCGCGACGCGGCGCGCAGCGGCAGCGGCAAACCAGCCAGGCGCCGCGCGGCGTCGGCGAGCACCGCGTCGCCCGCGGCGTGGCCGTAGCCGTCGTTGATCGCGCGAAAGCCGTCGAGGCCGACGTAGAGCAGCGCGAGCCGCGAGTCGGCATGGTCGGCGTCGAGCACCGCAGCTTCGAGTGCGGCTTCGAACTCGGCGCGCGTGGCGAGCCCGGTCACCGGGTCTTGCATGCGCAGCCGGTCGAAGCGGCGGCGGGCGGCGTCGAGCGACGCCCGGTGCTGCGCGAATCGCCGCGTCAGCAGCGACGCCCCGGCAACCAGCAAGGCGGCGACGACGAAGACGCCGATGGCGGCGGACGGGTCGAGTTCGAAGGGCATGTCGCAGCGCTGCGGCGCCACCTGCGCCGTACAACCTTATCGGCCGCGCGGGCGGGTGGGTTGAGCGGCGGCGCGGTCAGCGTCGACGTTTGTGCCGCGGCCGTGTGCGCCGCGCCGACCCTCTCGCGTTTCGAACGCGGGTCGCCCGCGGTACCAACGCGATGCCACGCGGATTTCATTCGGAACGCACGCGAGGGGCGGTCGATGCCTGGTCGCTGTCGTGCGAACGCGCTTTGCATAGACTCGCCCGCCATGGCGTTTCTCGCAAAACCGGGCGCAGTCCGCGCTCCGTCCACCGTCGTTGGCTGCACCGCTGCCGCGGTGCTGGCGGCGGTCCTGGCGTGGGCGACGCCGACGGCGGCGTCGACGGCGCCGGTCGAACCGCTGACGCCCGATGCTGCCGAACTCGTCGGCGGCGTCCTCGCCGTCGGTGACCACCGCGGCGCGCCGTTCGTCGTCATCGACAAGCGCCACGCGCGGATGTGGGTGCTGGACGCGTCCGGCCGCGTGCAGGCGAGCACGCCGGTGCTGCTCGGCCTCGCGGTCGGCGACCACACGGTGCCCGGCATCGGCGATCGTCCGCTCGAGCAGGTCCGGCCCGACGAGCGGACGACGCCGGCGGGCCGCTTCGGCATCGAGCCCGGGCGCAACCTGCGCGGCGAAGACATCCTGTGGGTCGACTACGAATCGGCCGTGTCGATGCACCGCGTTCGCACCGCCAACAAGGCCGACCGCCGGCTCGAACGCCTGGCCACGCCGACCGAGGCCGACAACCGCATCTCTTACGGCTGCATCAACGTGCCGACCGCGTTCTACGACCGCTATCTGCAGCCGGTGTTCGCGTCGCTGCCGCGCGACCGCGCCGCGGCGTATCTGCTGCCCGAAACGAAGCCGCTGCGCGACGTGTTCCCGTTTCTCGGCCGTTGACGAGGCGCGCGAGAGCGGCCGAGGACAACAAGAAGGCGCCGCAACGGCGCCTTCTTCGATGTCGCACCGAACCGCCGGCCGATGGCCGACGTTTCGGCTGGCGCGGTGTCAGCCGCGGTCGCCGCGCGCGCCGCGCATGCCGGTGTCGCCCATCGTGCCGCTGCCCATCGTTCCGCTACCGGTGGTTCCCATCGTGCCGCTGCCGGTCGTGCCCATCGTGCCGCTGCCGGTGCCGGTGCTGCCCGACATCGAACCGGTCGTGCCGCTGGTCGCCGGCGCGCCGGTGGTGCTGCCGGCGGTGCCCGGGACGGCGGTCGCCGGGTTGCCCGGCGTGCCGCCGCCCGAGGTCGCGCCGGCGCCGCCCGCGCCCGAACCGGTGCCGGTCTGCGCGTGGGCCAGGCTGCCGAGCGCCAGGCACGACACGACGGCCGTGAGGGAGAGAAGGGTTTTCATCGTTGCGCTCCGATAACAGGTTGATACACCGCGCGACCGACGGTCGGCAGCGCGCCGCGCCAACGGCAACCCTCATGCCCAATCGAAGGCGCACCCCTCACCGCCCGAGAGCCGCTAGCGCCCGCTGTCGTTCGACGGCGAAAACGGAAAGGCGCGACCGCCTACGATCGCGGTCCCGAATCACCAGGAGGACCGGGATGAACATCAAGACTCTGTTGGCAGGCTTGACCGTCGCGTTGCTCGCCGGCTGCGTCACGATGGGCGGCAAGACCGAGTCGGCGGCGCCGGCGGCCGGCGCGACGACCACGGCTGCCACGACCACCGGCCAGCGCACGCCGCCGGGGATGAACGCGGCCGGCGAAGTCGTCGACGTGAAGAGCGTCGAGCAGGGTCACGGCCGCAAGGTGAAGGGCCTGAACGACTGGGAAGGCGAGATCGTCGGCAAGCCCGCGCCCGGCGGCAAGTTCAACCAGCTGCAGATCGGCATGAGCGCGAAGCAGGTGATGGACATCATGGGCCCGCCGACCGACCAAGGCGCCTACATGACCGGCAAGGCGTGGATCCCGTTCTACTTCGGCAGCGACCGCTACCGTTACGAGCTGGCCTACAAGGGCCAGGGACGGCTGATCTTCGCCGGATCGGCGGGGTTCG
>CBDUBX010000113.1:0-7785 GCA_965365495.1 uncultured Burkholderiales bacterium | reverse complement strand
CAGGCGGCGCGGCTGGCGGTGATGCTGCCGGCGCCGAAGCGCTTCGAGCAGCGGCCGAACTCGGCCTACGTCGCCGGCCGCGCGGCGACGATCGCGGCGCGGATGGGCGACGTCGAACTGCCTTGACCGCTGCGCGCGACGGCCGCGGGCCGCGCCGGCGCGCATCGGGCCTCGAGAAGCGGGCGCGCCACATCGTCGACGAGGTGCAGGACGTCTATCGTCTGCAAGGCACGGGCCTTCGGCGGTCAGCCAAAAAGCGCGTCGCCCCCGCGGCGAGAATCAGCCGATGCACGCTTCTTCGCCGCTCGACGACATCGCCGCCGCCGCCGCCGTGCTCGTCGCCGACGAGGGGCTCGACTACGCGAGCGCCAAGCGCAAGGCACTCAAGCGCCTCGGCGCGTCGCCGCGCACCGCGCTGCCGAGCGACGAGCAGGTCGAGGACGCGCTGCGCGAGCACCTCGCGGTCTTCCACGCCGAGACACAGCCGCGCGAGCTGCGCGCGCTGCGCGAGGTCGCCCTGGCGTGGATGCGGCGGCTCGCCGAGTTCCGCCCGCATGTCGCCGGCGCGGTCTGGCGCGGCACCGCGACGGCGGCGTCCGCGGTACGACTCGACCTGTATTGCGACGACCCGAAAGCGGCCGAGATCGCGCTGATCAACGCCGGCGTCGACTGCGACAGCGGCGCACTCGACGCCGCGGGCGGCCGCGAACCGACGCCGGTGCTGATGTTCGCCGTGCCCGGTGCGGCGCGCGGCGAACGCGTGACGCTGCACGCGGTGCTGCACGACGCCGACGCGCTGCGCGGCGCGTTGAAGCCCGACGCCCGCGGCCTCACGTGGCGCGGCGACGCCGACGCGCTGCAGCGGCTGCTCGCCGAGCCGCGCGCCGACGCCGGGTGATGCGCCGCCGCAGCGTCGCCGTCGTCGCCGCCGGCGCGGTCGCCGGCGGCGCCGGCTGGCTATGGCGCACTGCGCGCGACGCCGGTGCGGCCGACCCCGCGGCCGACGCGCTGCGGCAGGCGGCGCTCGTCGCCGCCGACGGCGCCGCGCTGCCGATGGCGCGCTTCGCCGGCCGGCCGCTGGTGCTGAACTTCTGGGCGACGTGGTGCGCGCCGTGCATCGTCGAGATGCCCGAGCTCGATCGCTTCCACCGCGACCACGCCGCGCGCGGTTGGCGAGTGCTGGGGCTAGCGATCGACAACCCGGCCGCAGTGCGCGCCTTTCTCGCCGCGCGACCGGTCGGCTATCCGGTTGCGGTCGCCGGCTTCGACGGCACGCAATGGGCACGACGCTTCGGCAACGACGGCGGCGCGCTGCCGTTCACGCTGGTCTTCGACGCCGCAGGGCGGCCGCGCTGGCGCAAGCTCGGCGAGACGAACCAGGCCCAGCTTGCCCGCGCCGCGGCGGCGATTTGACGCGATCGTCGGCGAGCCGCAGCGAAACTTGGGGCTTCTTCCGATATCCGGCGTAGAGTCGCCGCTCGCCAACCACGGTGTTCTGTCTTCAATGTCGCTGCTCGTCCTCCACGGTCCCAACCTGAATCTCCTCGGCCAACGCGAGCCCGAGGTGTACGGGCGGACGACACTCGCGGAGATCGACGCCGAATTGACACAGATCGCCGCCGATGCCGGCGTGCAGCTGCAATCGCTGCAATCCAATCATGAGGGCGTGTTGATCGATCGCATCCACGCCGCGCGCGACGACGGCACCGAAGCGCTGGTCGTCAACGCCGGCGGGCTGACGCACACGAGCGTCGCGTTGCGCGACGCGCTGGCCGCCGCCGAGAAGCCGTTCATCGAGGTGCACCTGAGCAACGTCCATGCGCGCGACACGTTCCGCCACCACTCGTTCCTCGCGCCGCTGGCGCTGGGCGTGATCGTCGGCCTCGGCCCGGCAGGCTACCGCTACGCGGTGCAGCACCTGCTGAGCCGGCGCCGCCCGCTGGCGGCCTGACCCTACGCCCGGGGCCGCCGGCGTCGAACGCCGCGGTCCCTACCGAACGCCCGACCCCCGATGGACCTGCGCAAACTCAAGACCCTGATCGACCTCGTGTCGGAGTCGAACATCTCCGAGCTCGAGATCACCGAAGCCGAAGGCAAGGTGCGGATCGTCAAGGCCGGCCATGGGGCGCCGGCGCAGGCAGCGGCGCTGCCGCCTGCGGCACCGGCGCCGACCGCCGCGCCGGCGGCCGTGGCGCCGGCCGCCGCCGATGCCCCTGCCGCGCCGGCCGGCAAGGTCATCAAGTCGCCAATGGTCGGCACGGTCTACCGCTCGGGCAGCCCCGGCGCCAAGCCATTCGTCGACGTCGGCGACACCGTCGTCGAAGGCCAGCCGGTGTGCATCATCGAAGCGATGAAGATCATGAACGAGATCGACGCCGACTGCGCCGGCAAGCTGGTGCAGGTGCTGTGCGACAACGGCCAGGCGGTCGAGTTCGGCCAGCCGCTGTTCGTCGTCGAGTAGCGCGCGCGGCATGTTCAAGAAGACCCTCATCGCCAACCGAGGCGATCGCGCGCAGCGCGGGGGAGCGCTCATCTGCGCTCGCGCAGGTGAGCGCTCACCGAATCGCCCCCAGCGGGCGCCAGCCCGCTGAAGGCGATCGAGCCGAGCCACCATGTTCAAGAAGATCCTCATCGCCAACCGAGGCGATCGCGCGCAGCGCGGGGGAGCGCTCATCTGCGCTCGCGCAGGTGAGCGCTCACCGAATCGCCCCCAGCGGGCGCCAGCCCGCTGAAGGCGATCGAGCCGAGCCACCATGTTCAAGAAGATCCTCATCGCCAACCGAGGCGAGATCGCCTTGCGCATCCAGCGCGCCGCGCGCGAGATGGGCATCAAGTCGGTCGTCGTCTACTCCGAGGCCGACCGCGAAGCCAAGTACGTCAAGCTCGCCGACGAGGCGGTGTGCATCGGCCCGGCGCCGTCGGCGCAGAGCTACCTGAACATGCCGGCGATCATCTCGACCGCCGAGGTCACCGACGCCGAGGCGATCCACCCGGGCTACGGTTTCCTCAGCGAGAACGCCGACTTCGCCGAGCGCGTCGAGAAGAGCGGCTTCGTCTTCATCGGCCCGAGCCCCGACAACATCCGCACGATGGGCGACAAGGTCGCCGCCAAACAGGCGATGCTCCGCAGCGGCGTGCCGTGCGTGCCGGGCAGCGAAGGCGCGCTGCCCGACGATCCGAAGGAGGTCATCCGCCAGGCGCGGGCGATCGGCTACCCGGTGATCATCAAGGCCGCGGGCGGCGGCGGCGGGCGCGGCATGCGCGTCGTCCACACCGAGGCGGCGCTGATCAACGCCGTGCAGACGACGCGCACCGAGGCGGCCGCGGCTTTCGGCAACCCGGCCGTGTACATGGAGAAGTTCCTCGAGAACCCGCGCCACATCGAGATCCAGGTGCTCGCTGACACCCACCGCAACGCGATCTGGCTCGGCGAGCGCGATTGCTCGATGCAGCGTCGCCACCAGAAGGTCATCGAGGAAGCGCCGGCGCCGGGGATTGCGCGCCGCGTCATCGAGCGCATGGGCGACCGCTGCGCCGCGGCGTGCAAGAAGATCGGCTACCGCGGCGCCGGCACCTTCGAGTTCCTGTACGAGAACGGCGAGTTCTATTTCATCGAAATGAACACCCGCGTGCAGGTCGAGCACCCGGTGACCGAGCTCGTGACCGGGCTGGACATCGTGCAGCTGCAGATCCGCATCGCCTGCGGCGAAAAGCTGCCGCTCGCGCAGCGCGCGGTGTGCGTGCGCGGCCACGCGATCGAGGTGCGGATCAACGCCGAAGACCCGTACAAGTTCACGCCGTCGCCCGGGCGGATCACGCTGTGGCACCCGCCGGGCGGGCCGGGCGTGCGCGTCGATTCGCACGCCTACACGAACTACTTCGTGCCGCCGAACTACGACTCGATGATCGGCAAGATCATCGTCCACGCCGACAGCCGCGACCAGGCGCTGGCGCGGATGCGCACCGCACTGTCGGAAACCGTCGTCGAAGGCATCCAGACCAACATTCCGCTGCACCGCGAGCTGATGGCCGACGCCAAGTTCATCGAAGGCGGCACCAGCATCCACTACCTCGAAGGCTGGCTCGGCCAGCACCGCCGCTAGCGATGGCCGGCGGCGCGAGGCGGCGCGGCGGCTGACGTGGTCGAACTCGTGCTGCGCGCGCCGCAGGCGCTGGTCGACGCGGTGTCGGACGCGCTGATCGACGACTGCGGCGCACTGTCGGTCGCGGTCGAAGACGCCGACGCCGGGAGCGACGACGAGCACGCGCTGTTCGGCGAGCCCGGCGAGCCGGCGCCGGCGGCGGGTTGGCAACGATCGATGCTGACCGCGCTGTTCGACGATGCCGCGAGCGCCGAACGCGCCGCCGCGGCGTTGCACACCGCCGACTGGGCCGTGGGCGTGGAGCGCGTCGCGGTCGCCGAAGTCGCCGACCGCGACTGGGTGCGCGCGACGCAGAGCCAGTTCGCGCCGGTCGCTGTCACCGACGACGTCTGGATCGTGCCGAGCTGGCACGACGCGCCGGAAGGCGCGCGCATCGCGATCCGCCTCGACCCGGGGCTCGCTTTCGGCACCGGCACCCATCCGACGACGCGGATGTGCCTGCGCTGGCTGGTGCGCCGGGCCGCGGCAGTCCCGGCGGCTGCGGCGCAGCAGCGCGCGGCGGACGACCGCGAGCGCACCGCCGCCGCCGGGCCGTGGCGCGTGCTCGACTACGGCTGCGGCTCGGGCATCCTCGCGATCGCCGCGGCGCGGCTCGGCGCGGCGACGGTCGACGCGGTCGACATCGACCCCGCGGCGGTCGACGCGACGCGCGCCAACGCCGCGCGCAACGGCGTCGCGCTGCGCCGCGTCGGCGGCCCGGACGTCGCCGGCGGCGGCTACGACGTCGTCGTCGCCAACATCCTCGCCAAGCCGCTCGAGCTGCTGGCGCCGCTGCTCGCCGGCCACGTCGCGCCGGGCGGCGACCTCGTCGTCGCCGGGCTGCTCGCGCGCCAGGCCGACGCGCTGGCCGCGGTCTACGCGCCGTGGTTGCCGCTGGCGGTCGTCGACGACGACGACGGCTGGGTATTGATGGCCGGGCGGCGACCGGGGGACGGCGCCGCGGGGGTGGCGGCCGACGCCGCGGCGGCGGAGGCCTCCGCTGTCGGTGTCAGTGCTGCGGCGGCCGAAGGCGGAGTCACCGCCGCCGCGGTGGCCGATGCCGATGCCGCGTCGAGGCGGGGCGAGCGGTGACGACGCCGGCGTTGCTCGCGACGCGCTGCCCGGCGTGCACGACGGTTTTCCGCGTCGTCCCCGACCAGCTGCGCGTGTCCGACGGTTGGGTGCGCTGCGGTCGCTGCGACGAGGTGTTCAACGCCGCGCAGGCTCTGATCGACGTCGGCGCGGCGGTGTCCGCGGCCGCGGCGCCCGACGACATCGCCGTCGGCAGCGCGGCGACGCCGACCGGCCGCGACCCCGACCCGCTCGACCCCGACCGCCGCGACCCCGACCGGCGCGACGACGACGGTCCCGACACGGTCCCCGGCGAGGCCGGCGAAGACGACCCGTTCGGCGCGGCGCCGGCGCGGCCAACCCCAGCGGCGCCGGCGGCAGCGCGCGACGGGCCGTGGCGCGCCGCGCGGGTCGCCACCGCCTCGCCCCTATCGGCGGCGGCCAACCCCCGGCGCCCGCGCGACGACGACGCGCCGTTTTCTCCGCCGTCGCCACGCGTCGCTGCGCCCGCGGCGTCGCCCGGCCTCGTGGCGCCGCATGACGCCACGCTCGACCCGTCGCCGGGCCGCGGCGTGCCGCCGCCCGGCGCGGCGCCGCGGCCGCCGTCGTTCGTGCGCCGTGCCGACCGCGCGCAGCGCTGGCGCCGGCCGGCGGTGCGCGCAACGCTCGCGCTGCTGCTCGTCGCCGGGCTGCTCGGCCTCGTCGGCCAGACCGTCTACGCGTATCGCGACCTCGTCGCGGCGCGCTCGCCGCAGATGCGCGCGCTGCTCGCGCCGGCCTGCGAGCGCCTGGGTTGCCGCATCGACCCGCCGCGGTCGATCGACAGCGTCGCCGTCGACGGCGCGTCGCTGCGCCACGTCGAGCGGTCGTCGCTGTACCAGCTGCAGCTCGTCGTGCGCAACGGCGCCGACTTCGATGTCGCGCTGCCGGCGGTCGAGCTGGCGCTGAACGACGCCGGCGGCCGCACGCAGCTGCGCAAGGTGCTGACGCCGGCCGAGCTCGGCGCCGCCGCGCCGACGGTGCCCGCCGGCGGCGAGGTCGCGCTGCAGGCGACGCTGCGCGCCGCGCCCGGCGTCGCGTTCGCCGGCTACACCGTCGAGCTTTTCTATCCCTGAAACCGGAGCCGCCATGCCCGCGCTGATCTGCGGATCGCTCGCTTTCGACACGATCACGACCTTTCCCGGCCGCTTCGCCGACCAGATCCTGCCCGAGCAGGTGCACATCCTGAACGTGTCGTTCCTCGTGCCGACGCTGCGCCGCGAATACGGCGGCTGCGCCGGCAACATCGCCTACACGCTGCGCGCGCTCGGCGGCACGCCGGTGGTGATGGCGATGCTCGGCAACGACGGCGCCGACTACGTCGCACGCCTGGCGGGTTGGGGACTCGACACGTCGCTCGTCGGCGTCGACGACGGCATCTACACCGCGCAGGCGATCATCATCACCGACCGCGACAACAACCAGATCACCGCGTTCCACCCCGGCGCGATGGCCAACGCGCACGCGCTGGCCGTGCCCGACGGCGCCGCGCGCGCCGACCTGAACCTGGCGATCGTCGCCCCCGACGGCCGCGACGCGATGCTGCAGCATGCGGCGCAGTTGCACGCCGCCGGCATCCCGTTCGTCTTCGACCCCGGCCAGGGCCTGCCGATGTTCGACGGCGCCGAACTGCGCCGCTTCATCGACCAGGCGACCTGGGTCGCGGTCAACGACTACGAAGCGCGGATGCTGTGCGGGCGCACCGGCTCGACGCTCGAAGCGCTGTCGCAGCGCGGGCTCGAAGGCGTCGTCGTGACGCTCGGCGCCGACGGCTGCGAGCTGTGGGTGGCCGGCCGGCGCACCAAGGTCGCCGGCGTGGCGGCCAGCGAGATCGTCGATCCGACCGGCTGCGGCGACGCGTTCCGCGCCGGGCTGCTCTACGGCCTCGAACGCGGCTGGTCGCTCGAGCGCAGCGCCGCGCTCGGCAACCGCGTCGGCGCGATCAAGATCGCCAGCCGCGGCGGCCAGAACCACACGATCGACGCCGCGCTGCGCGCCGAACTCGTCGGCGGCTGACCGCCGCGACCGGCGCGGCGAAGACGCCGCGACTCGCCCGCTACTGCACCTGCGGCGCGAGCTCGCCGCGGGCGTAGCGCTGCGCGACGTCGGTCAGCGGCAGCGGCTTGATCTTTGCTGCCTGCCCTTCGCAGCCGAACTCGACGTAGCGTTGGCGGCAGATCGCCTTGGCGGCGTCGCGCGCCGGCTTCAGGTAGTCGCGCGGGTCGAACTTCTCGGGGTTCTCGTGGAAGAACTTGCGGATCGCCGCGGTCATCGCCAGCCGCACGTCGGTGTCGATGTTGATCTTGCGCACGCCGTGCTTGATCGCTTCCTGGATCTCGGACACCGGCACGCCGTAGGTCTCGCGGATCTTGCCGCCGTACTGGTTGATCAGCGCCAGCTGGTCCTGCGGCACGCTCGAGCTGCCGTGCATCACGAGATGGGTGTTCGGGATGCGGCGGTGGATCTCCTTGATGCGGTCGATCGCCAGGATGTCGCCGGTCGGCTTGCGGCTGAACTTGTAGGCGCCGTGGCT
>CBDUBX010000112.1:0-7944 GCA_965365495.1 uncultured Burkholderiales bacterium | reverse complement strand
CGCGGTCGTCGGCGGCAGCGGCCGACACCGCGGGCGCGACGACCGCCGCGAACAACAGACCCGCCAGCGTCGCGGCGCGCGCTGCCAGCCGCCGCCACGCGGCGGTCGCAACGTCACGGCGGGTCGGGCGCGGCACGCACCATTCTCGCCGCCGCGAACGCGCCGGCGCTGCGACAATCCGCCCCCCGCGACGCTGCCCCGCGCCACCCGCCGCTCGTGATCCGCCGCCACCGTTACGACGACGTCGACAACCGCCGGCTGGCCAACCTGTGCGGCCCGCTCGACGCCCATCTGCGCGAGGTCGAGCGTGCGCTCGGCGTGACGATCGGCCGGCGCGACGCGAGCTTTCGCATCGACGGCGCGGCCGACGACACGCAGAGAGCGGTCGCCGTGCTCGATGCGCTGCACGCGCGGTCGCACGCCGCGATCGACGATCGCACGGTACAAATGCTCGCGCGACGCGACGGCGCAGCGGCTGCCGAGCCGCCGGCCGGCGCGCCGCCGCCGCCGGTGCTGCACACGCGCCACGCCGGACTCGCCGGGCGCACGCCGAACCAGGTGCAGTACCTGCGCCAGATGCTGGCGCACGACATCGTCTTCGGCATCGGCCCGGCGGGCACCGGCAAGACCTTCCTCGCGGTGGCGTGCGCGGTCGATGCGCTCGAACGCAAGGGCGTCGAACGGATCGTGCTGACCCGCCCCGCGGTCGAAGCCGGCGAGCGGCTGGGATTTCTGCCCGGCGACCTGGCGCAGAAGGTCGACCCCTACCTGCGGCCGCTGTACGACGCGCTGTACGACCTGATGGGCCTCGAGCGCGTCGCCAAGGCCTTCGAGCGCGGGCTGATCGAAATCGCGCCGCTCGCCTTCATGCGCGGGCGCACGCTGAACCACGCGTTCGTGATCCTCGACGAAGCGCAGAACACGACGCGCGAGCAGATGAAGATGTTCCTTACGCGGATCGGCTTCGGCAGCAAGTGCGTGATCAACGGCGACGTGAGCCAGGTCGACCTGCCGCAAGGCACGGCCAGCGGCCTCGTCGACGCGGCGCAGGTGCTCGCCGGCGTCGAGGGCCTCGCGTTCACGCAGTTCGACGCCGGCGACATCGTCCGCCACCCGCTCGTCGCGCGCATCGTCGACGCCTACGAGCGCGCGCGCCCGGCCGCTTGAGCCCGAGCCGCCGCGCGCGTCCGCCGCTGACGCTGTCGCTGCAGTTCGCCGACCCGCGCCACCGCGCGTCGCTGCCGCGGCACCGCGTCGCGCGCTGGATGCGCGCCGCGCTCGACCGCCCGGCCGAGCTCACGGTGCGCATCGTCGACGCCGACGAAGCGCGCGAGTTGAACCGCACGTATCGCGGCCGCGACTACCCGACCAACGTGCTGACCTTCGGCTACCTCGCGCGTGACGACGCGACCGGCGCGGCCGACGCGATCGACGCGTTCGATCCCGACGCGCCGCCGATCGTCGCCGACGTCGTGGTGTGCGCGCCGGTCGTCGAGGCCGAGGCGCACGCGCAAGGCCTGGCGCTCGATGCCCACTACGCCCACCTGCTGGTCCACGGCGCGCTGCACGCTCAGGGGATGGACCACGAAACCGACGCCGACGCGCGTGCGATGGAAGCCCGCGAGAGCGCGCTAATGGCCGCACTGGGCCTGCCCGACCCGTACGCGCGCCGCTGAGCCGGCGGGCGCGGTCGCGCCGCGCGGCACGGCGGGGCCTGGCGAGACGCCGCCTGCGGTCGAATCGGCCGGCTGCGATGATCGCCGCTGTCGTCACGATCCCCCGTCGCCCCGTTCCATGCCGACTTTTCCCGACGCCCGTCCCGATTCCACGCCGCCGCCGGTGGCGGTACTTGCCGGCGGCATCCGCTTCGTCGCGATCCCGCTGCCGCAACGCCGGCTGGCGAGCGTCGGCGTCTACGTCCGCGCCGGCAGCGCGGTCGAGCCGCGGGCGCTGAACGGCATCAGCCACGTCGTCGAGCACATGGTGTTCAAGGGCACGGCGACGCGCGACGTCGCGCGCATCAACCTCGATGCCGAGAGCCTGGGCGCCGAGGTCGACGCGCACACCGACAAGGACCACACCGCGTTCACGCTGCGCGGCCGGCCCGAGCACGCCGAGCGCTTCGTCGAACTGCTCGCCGACCTGGTGCGCCACGCGGTGTTCCCCGAAGCCGAGCTGGCGCGCGAGCGCACGGTGCTGCTGCAGGAGGAGGCCGAGGTCGCGGATGATCCGATCGATACCGCGTGGCAGCTGTTCGACCACGCGTGCTGGGGGCTGCACGCCGCGGCGCAGCCGGTGATCGGCAGCCGCGGCGCGATCGCGCGGCTGCAGCGCACCGACCTTGCGCGCTGGGTCGAACGGCACTACGGCGCGGCCAACATCGTCGTCGCCGCGGCCGGCGCGATTCGCCCCGACGCGCTGGCGCGCGCCGTCGAGGCCGCGTTCGCCGGCCACGCCGCCGGCACGCCGACCGCGGTCGACCCGCCGGCGTACGCCGGCGGGGTGCGGTCGCGGCGGCTGTCGGGCAGCAGCCAGACGCACTTCGTCGTCGGCTGGCCCGGCGCGGCGCGCGGCGACGACGACGTCGCCGCCGAGCTCGCCGCGGCGGTCGTCGGCGAAGGGATGAGCTCGCCGCTGCTCGCCGAGCTGCGCGAGAAGCGCGGCCTCGTCTACCACGCGCATTGCAGCGCCGACCGCTTCGAAGGCTGCGGCCAGTTCGCGATCGAGGCGTCGACTGCGCCCGAGCACCTCGAGGTTTGCTTGCGCGAAGCGACGCGGATCGTCTCGCATCACGCCGCCCGCGTCGCCGCGGTCGACCTCGACCGCGCGCGCCACCAGCTCGCGGTGCGGCTGCTCGGCGACGACGAGCGGCCGGCGTGGCGCATGGAGCAGGCGGCGCTCGACCTGTTCGCGCTCGGCCGCGTCCGCGCCGCGTCCGAGCGCTACGAGCGCGCCGCGGCGATGACCGCAACCGAGGTCGCCGGCGTGTTCGCCACGATGCTCGGCGCCGGCCCGGCGCTGGCGCTCAGCGGCAGCCTCGGCCGCGCCGCCGGCGAGCGGGCGCGCGAATGGCTGCGCGGGTGACGCGCGGCGTGCGTCCGTGACGCTGGTTCGCGGCCGTTGTCAGTCCCGACCCGGTCCGGGGCAGCGGCCGCCGGCGGTCGCCGCGCACGCTTGCTCGGCCTGCTCGAAGGCCGACCGAAGCTCGCGCGTCAT
Source organism: uncultured Burkholderiales bacterium (assembly GCA_965365495.1). Lineage (GTDB taxonomy): Bacteria > Pseudomonadota > Gammaproteobacteria > Burkholderiales > Burkholderiaceae_C > Rubrivivax. Next base: position 4,728 of record CBDUBX010000112.1, on the reverse strand, counting down.
GGCGCGGTATTCGGCAGTGTCGGGGCACGAAGAGCGGATCACGTCGATCCGCGTCGACGTGGCCCACATCACGCGACGAAACATCGTCAACGTGCTTTGGCTCGGGCGCTGGTTCAAGTCGTTGACGTCGCGTTCGTGCCGCGCCAGCGCCTGCTCGCAGTCCTCGCCGCGGGGGTTGCCGGCTGCGGCGAGGTTCGGCGCCGGGCGGTCGTTGGCGATCGGCGGCGGCGCGGCCAGCGCGGTGAGGCGGTCGGCCGAGTACGCCGCGAACGGATGCGCCGGGTGGTCGGCGACCAGTTGCCGCAGCAGCCGTTGCGCGCCGGACCGGTCGCCGCGTTGCGCCATCTCGTCGGCCTCGGCCAGCAGCGTTCCCGGCCCTTTGCGCGCCGGCGACCCGCGGTCGGTCGCGGCGACGGAAATGCCGAGCATCTTCGCCGTCGCTTCGGCGACTTCCCTGAGCCGCGCATCGCGTTCGGCGATCTTGCGTTCGAGCAGGCGCTGCACGTCGCTGACTTCGGACCGCAACGCATCGGCCGCGGGAACGATCTCGTAGTCCCAGGTCGCGCACTTGTCAGCGGCGTTCCAGTTCTCGCGCGACGCCAGCATCTTCTCGAACCACAGGGCTTCGAACTCGCCGCTCGAGCCGGGGCCGTCGTGCATCTCGAACTGCTTCAGGCGACGGCTTTCGCCGGGATGCAGGTTAGCGAAGTGCGCCGGGATGCGCGCGAACGGACCGTCGACCGCGACGGTCTTCGTGCCGATCCAGCGGCTTGTTCCCGTCGTCGACTCGAATCGATAGTCGAAGCGCACGTAGGCATCGACGAACGACGCCGTGCGGTTGGTGACGACGAAGTCGCGGCAGTTGTCCGCCGCGCTGTCGCCGCGGACGATCTCGAACGTGACCCCGGGCAGCGATCCCTGCGGCAGGTACGTCTGCGCGGCGCTGGCCGCGGCAGCGAACCACAGCGCGAGCGCCAGCGGCTGCACGGCCTTCATGGCGCCACCTCGATGCGGGCCAGCAGCAGCCGCGCCGCCGACTCGGCGATGCGGTCGTCCGGAAACCGCGACACCAGCAGTCGCAATACCGCACGCGCGTCGTCGACCTTGCCGGCCGCGCGGAGTTCGTCCTGCAGCGCGAACAGTTGGCCGGCGTTCATCCGCGCACGCTCGAGCTGCGTGGCGGCGGCGTCGAGGTCGTGCTGCGCCTGCCGCAGCGGTGCCAACATGCCGTGCTGGGTGATCGCCAGCACGGCCGAGCGCAGCTTGACGTCTTGCGAGCGGATCTGCGCCGGCGCGCGCCGGGCCTCGGCCTCGATCGCCGCCAGCAAGGGCTCGATCGCGTGGTCGAGGCTGCGCGCGCAGTCCTGCGCATCGAACGGCTGGCGACACAGCGTCGGCTTGTCTCGCAAGTCGAACTGGAAGAACCAAGCCGCGTCGGCATCGCGTCGGCAGTCGAGTTCGGGATGGCTCGCCTTCGCTTCGGCGCACGGCTGGTGTCTCATCGCGACGTACCGGTGCGGAACCGAAACCGGCCCGAAATACGACAGGACATGCAGCTTGTACGTCAGCGCATGGCCGCGGACGGGCAGGTAGCCGTACTGCGTCCCGGCGATGGCCTTGTCGTCGACCAGCAGCCCCAGCCCGTCGAAAGAAAACCGGCGGCGCCCGTCGGCATCGAGGTAGCTGACGGTGGGACCCAGTCCCCGGTTGTCGAGGACGTAGCCATAGAACTCGCTGTCTGCGACCTTGCCGAAACGGCGCTGGCCGTCGCCGACCAGGCTGCCGTAGCCGTAGCCACGGTTGCCGACGCACATCGACAGGAAGGCCCACTTGCCGGTGCGCAACGGGTTGGGGTCGGCGCGGCCGGAGGGCAACGCGCAATCCAGCCGCTTGAAGGCGATCTCGTCTGCGGGTTGTTGCGCCAGGGCAGCCGCCCCGATTCCCGCGACGAACATCGCCAAGGCCATCGCTCGCGTTCGAGCATTCATGGTTTCGAGCTCGCCGTTGGTTTGCCGCGACCGGCGGCGATGTTGGCGGCGCCCCGAGGTCGTTGCGATCCCGAACGACCCTGACCCACACCGTTTCGGGGGGTCGCGAAGACCCAAAGCAGGGAAGGCGCGCCTTTCCGCAAGGGCAGCGTTGCGGCCGCCGTTCGACGGCGGGTGCGCTGCAAGGCGGGTGCGGCGCTGGGCGGCGTTCGACGACGGCAGAATGCGCGCGGTGCGCAAAACGGCAGGCGGGCGACTCGTCTACTCGACCGACAGCGGTCGGATGTGTCCGCAGTGCCGCCGGCCCGTGGCTGCGTGCGCCTGCGCCGCTGCACGCGCCGCTGCCGCTCACCCGCCCGGCGACGGCTGGCTGCGCGTGTCGCGCAGCAGCAAGGGGCGCGGCGGCAAGACGGTGACGCTGGTCGCCGCGCCGTCGCTCGACGCCGCCGCGTGCGCCGCGCTCGGCAAACAGCTGCGCGGCGCGTGCGGCGTCGGCGGCACCGTGAAGGACGCGACGATCGAACTGCAGGGTGACCACGTCGACCGCGTGCTCGCGCTGCTGCAGCAGGCCGGCCACCGCGCCAAGCGCGCCGGCGGCTGACTCCCGCGGCGGCGTCAGCCGTGGTCGAAGACGAGCAACTGGTTGTTCGCCGGCATCGCGACGCGGTCGCGCAGCACGAGCCCGGCGGCCGCCGCCTCGGCCCGCACCGCCGCCAGCCGGCGCAGGCCCCACGCCGGGTCGCGTTGCCGCAGGTCGGCGTCGAACGCGGCGTTGCTCGGTGCCAGCGGTTCGCCGTCGACGACGAACGGGCCGTAGACGACGAGCCGCCCCGTCGGCGCGAGATGGCGCGCAGCGCCGGTCATCAGCGCCGCGCACGTCGGCCACGGCGAGATGTGCAGCAGGTTGGCGACGAAGACCAAGTCGACGTCGGCCGGCGCGCCTTGCCAGCGTCGCGACCGCACGTCGAGCGCGATCGGCGGTGCGACGTTGGCGACGCCGTCGCACCACGCGGCGATCGACGCCAATGTCGTCGCGTCGGCGTCGCTCGGCTGCCAGCGCCACCCCGGTAGCGCGGCGGCGAACGCGGCCGCGTGCTGGCCGCTGCCGCTGGCGATTTCGAGCGCCTGCCCGGTCGGCGGCAGCACGCGAAGCAGCTGCTCGACGATCGGCGGCGTGTTGCGCTCGGCGGCCGGGCTGTGGCGGCGGGCGGCGGGAGCGGGCGTCGAAGGCATCGCCGATTCTGCGGCGGCCACGGGCCGCCTCGAACCTCTACTTTCGCGTCGTGGCAGCTCGCCCAGAGCACAACTGCGATGCGATGACTGCCGCGCGCATGGGAGCAAATGCGTGTGAACGCTTTGCGCCGCGCTGCGACGCGCCGTTCAGCGCGCTGCGCGCCAGCAGCCGATCCAGCCGGCGACCGGATGGCCCTGGTCGAGGCGCAGCGTCGACGCTTCCACCGCGCATTCGACGAAGCCGTGGCGCTGGGCCAGCGCTTGCATGTAACGCGCGGCGTGTGCGTAGCGCGTCGTCGGCCGCAGCTCGAAGTCGGCGACGCCGTCGGCGGCGCGTTCGACCGACCAGCCGAACAGGCCGCCGGCGTCGAGCACCCGGCGCACGCCGGCCACCGCCGCGTCGAGGTCGCCGACGTAGATGAACACGTCGGCGGCGACGACCAGCTCGTAGCGTTCGTCGCTGCGCTGCAGGTGGCTGACGAGTTCGCCGCACCACAGCCGCTCGTAGCGGCCGGCCGCTGCCGCGCGCTCGATCATCCGCGGCGACAGGTCGACGCCGTGCAGTCGCTGCACCGCCGCGCGCTCGAGCGGCGGCGCGCACAACCCGCTGCCGCAGCCGACGTCGAGCGCGACGGCGATCGGACCGTCGGAGTGGCGTTGGACGAGCTCGGCGATGCGCTCGGGAACGCGGTAGTCGAGCGTGTCGACGAGGTGGCGATCGAACTGCGGCGCATAGGCGTCGAACAGCTGGCGTACGTAGCTCGCCGGCGCATGGCGCGGCGCGTCGCGGCCGGTCAGCGACGCGAGCAGGTAGCCGTGGACCTGCGCGTCGGCGCCGAGCGCGATGCCGCGCGCGATCGATTCGGCGGCCGCATCGGCGCGCCCCATGTCCTTGAGCAGCCCGCCGCGCCGCGCCCAGGCGTCGGCGTGGTCGGGCGCGAGCGCGATCGCCGCGTCGAACGCGGCCAGTGCATCGACCGGGTGGTCGAGCCGCGCCAGGCACAGTGCCCGGTGGTAATGCAAGACCGGTGTCGACGGCGCGACCGCGATCGCGGCGTCGAACGCGGCGAGCGCTTCGGCGTCGCGGCCGAGCTCGGCCAGCGCCAGCGCGCGGTGCGACGCGGCTTCGGCGTGGCCCGGCTGCGCCGCGAGCGCGGCGTCGAGCAGCGGCAGCGCATCCACTCCGCGGCCGAGCTGCAGCCGCACCGCGCCGAGGTTGGCGAGCGTCGACGGCCGCCCGGGCAGCGCGGCGAGCGACGCGCGATAGCTGGCTTCGGCGTCGGTCAGCCGGCCGGCGGTGTGGTGCGCAAGGCCCTGCTCGAAGGCGCGCTTCGCGGCGTCGAAGTCGGGCGCCGGCGGCACGACGGCGACATCGCCGGCGGGGTCGTTCGGCATCGGGTCGCCGAAGACGAGGAAGCCGCCGCTGATGGCCGACACGTTGGCCGCGGCGCTCGTGAGGGTGATGACCGGGACGGCCTCGCCCTTCTGTAGGCCGCGGGCGGAGGCG
>CBDUBX010000111.1:0-7968 GCA_965365495.1 uncultured Burkholderiales bacterium | reverse complement strand
GCGGCGACGGCGTCGAAGTGCAGGTAGAAGTGGTCGCCCGACAGGCAGCCGAAGGCGACGATGTCGGCCTCGGTGACGGTGCGGCGGTGCGTCGTCAGCGCATCGCCCACCTGCAGGTCGTCGTAGGTCTTGCGGAACGGGTGCACCGGCGACTCGCGTACCGCGGCGCCGCGCACGTGTTCGCCGGCGACCGCTGCGAGCACCGTCGGCGACCCCTGCACTGCGCAGCGCTGCAGCAGGTGGCGCACCGCGCGGATCCCGCCGAGCTCCTCGCCGCCGCCGGCGCGCCCCGGGCCGCCGTGCTTCAGCCCCGGCAGCGGCGACCCGTGGCCGGTGCTTTCGGCGGCCGACGTGCGGTCGAGCACCAGCACGCGGCCGTGGCAGCGCGCCAAGGCCGGAACGACGCGCGCCGCGACCGCGGTGTCGGCGGTGACCAGCGTCGACACCAGGCTGCCGCGGCCGCGCGCGGCCAGCGCGACCGCGTCGTCGACGCCGTCGTAGCCGAGCAGCGTCGCCACCGGGCCGAACGCCTCGACGTCGTGCAACGCGGCGGCGGCGGCGTCGCGCGCGCGCAGCAGCGTCGGCGCGAAGAACGCGCCGCGCTCGGTGCCGTCGCCGCGCGGCGCGAAGCCCGGGCCGCCGTCGTAGACGACGTCGGCGTCGCGCTTCAGCTGCGCGGCGCGGTCGGCGACGTCTGCGCGCTGCGCCGTCGACGCCAGCGGCCCCATCCGCACGCCGTCGACCGCCGGGTCGCCGACGACGACCGACGCCAGCCGGTCGCGCAGCGCGTCGGCCACCGCATCAAGCCGCGACCGCGGCACGATCGCGCGGCGGATCGCGGTGCACTTCTGCCCCGCCTTGACCGTCATCTCGCGCACGACCTCGCGCACGAACAGGTCGAACTCGGGCTGGTCGGGGCCGACGTCGGGCGCCAGGATCGCGGCGTTCAGCGAATCGGCCTCGGCGTTGAACGGCACCGCGTGGCGCACGAGGTTCGGATGCACGCGCAGCCGCGCCGCGGTGTCGGCCGATCCGGTGAACGTGACGACGTCGGCGCCGTCGACGCGGTCGAGCAGGTCGCCGAGCGGGCCGACGACGAGCTGCAGCGCGCCGTCCGGCAGCAGCTGGGATTCGTCGATCAGGCGCACCAACTCGTGCGTCAGATAGCTCGTCGCGGTCGCCGGCTTGACGATGCACGGCAGCCCGGCCAAAAAGCTCGGCGCGAACTTCTCGAGCAGCCCCCACACCGGGAAGTTGTAGGCGTTGACGTGCACCGCGAAGCCGCCGCGCGGCACGAGCACGTGCGTGCCGGCGAAGCCGCCGTGCTTGCCGAGCGCCAGCACCGGCCCTTCGTGAACGACGTTGCCTGCCGGTAGCTCGGCTGCGCCCAGGCTCGCGTAGGCGTGCAGCGTGCCGGCGCCGCCGTCGACGTCGACCCAGCTGTCGCTGCGCGTTGCGCCGGTGTGCGCCGACACCGCGTACAGCCGCTCCTTGTTCGCGAGCACGTGCGCGGCCAGCGACTTGACGATCGCCGCGCGCTGCTGGAAGTCGAGGTCGAGCAGCGCCGGCACGCCGACGCGGCGCGCGTAATCGGCGGCGGCGGCGAAGTCGACCGCGTCGGCGTGGGTGTGGAAGACGGTGCGGCCGTCGACCGCGCTGGCCAGCGGCGCGCCGGCGCGGCCGCCGACCCAGCGGCCGGCGACGAAGCTCTGCAGCACCGGCGCATCGTTGGTCATCGCGGACTCCTCGTCGTCACAAGCGCTCGACGACGAGCGCGATGCCCTGGCCGACACCGATGCACATCGTGCACAGCGCGCGCTTGCCGCCGGTCGCCTCGAGCTGGTTCAGCGCCGTCGCGACGAGCCGAGCGCCCGACGCGCCGAGCGGGTGGCCGATCGCGATCGCGCCGCCGTTCGGGTTCACGTGGTCGGCGGCGTCGGGCAGGCCGAGGCCGCGCAGCACCGCCAGCGCCTGCGCGGCGAAGGCCTCGTTGAGCTCGACCACGTCGATGTCGGCGAGCGTGAGCCCGGTCAGCGCGAGTACCTTCTTCGCCGCCGGCACCGGGCCGATGCCCATGATCCGCGGCTCGACGCCGGCCACCGCGGTGCCGAGGACGCGCGCGCGCGGCTCGAGCCCGTGGCGCGCCGCGGCCGCCGGCGACGCCAGCAGCAGCGCGCACGCGCCGTCGTTGACCCCCGACGCGTTGCCCGCGGTGACGCTGCCGTCGGGCCGGACCACGCCCTTCAGCGCGGCCAGCGTCTCGATCGTCGTATCGGGGCGCGGATGTTCGTCGATTGCAAAGGCCTTCGGCGGGCCCCGCTTCTGCGGCACGTCGACGGCGACGACCTCGCGGTCGAAGTAGCCCGCGGCCAGCGCGCGCGCCCAGCGCTGCTGGCTGCGCAGCGCGAACGCGTCCTGGTCGTCGCGCGCGACGCCGAACTGCTCGGCGACGTGCTCGGCGGTCTCGGGCATCGAGTCGGTGCCGACCAGCGCCTTGGTCTTGGTGTTGACGAAGCGCCAGCCGATCGTCGTGTCTTCGATGCGCACGTTGCGCGAGAACGCGGCGTCGGCCTTGGCGACGACGAACGGCGCGCGCGTCATGCTTTCGACGCCGCCGGCGACGACGAGCCCGGCCTCGCCGGCGCGGATCGCGCGCGCCGCGCTGCCGACCGCGTCGAGGCTCGACCCGCACAGCCGGTTGACGGTGCTGCCCGGCACCTCGACCGGCAGCCCGGCGAGCAGCGCGGCCATCCGCGCGACGTTGCGGTTGTCCTCGCCGGCCTGGTTGGCGCAGCCGTAGACGACGTCGTCGACGGCGCCCCAGTCGACGCCGGCGTGGCGCCGCATCAGCGCCTCGATTGGCAGTGCCGCGAGGTCGTCGGCGCGCACGCCGGCCAGCGCGCCGCCGTAGCGGCCGAACGGCGTGCGCACCGCGTCGCAGATTAGCGCATCGGGCATCGTGATTCCTTCGGGTGGGTCAACCCTCAGCGTGCGGCGTGCGACGGCGGCCGCCGGTCGAAGACGCGCCGCGCCTTGCCGGTGGCGGTGCGCTCGATGCCGTCGGGCGCGACGACGCGAACGCGGCAGCTGACGCCGACCCACGACTTGATCTGCTGTGCGAGCTCGGCGCCGATCGCGTCGGCGGCCGCCGCCGACGGCAGCCCGCCGTCGTCGCCGCCACGCGCTTCGACGACGACTTCGAGCGCGTCGAGGTGACCGTCGCGCGTGACGACGAGCTGATACACCGGCGCGAGGCGCGCGTCGCGCAGCACCAGCTCCTCGATCTGTGTCGGAAAGACGTTGACGCCGCGAATGATCAGCATGTCGTCGGACCGGCCGGTGATCTTGGCGATGCGGCGCATCGACCGCGCGGTCGGCGGTAGCAGTCGCGTCAGGTCGCGCGTGCGGTAGCGGACGATCGGCAGCGCCTCCTTGGTGAGCGACGTGAACACGAGCTCGCCGTCGGCGCCGTCGGGAAGCACCGCGCCGGTGTCGGGGTCGACGATCTCGGCGACGAAGTGGTCTTCCCAGACGACCGGGCCGTCCTTGGTTTCGATGCACTCGCAGGCCACGCCGGGGCCCATCACTTCGGACAGCCCGTAGATGTCGACCGCGTCGAGCCCGGCGCGGGCTTCGATCTCGGCGCGCATCGCTTCGGTCCACGGTTCGGCGCCGAAGATCCCGACCGCCAGCGAGCTCGCCTTCGGGTCGAGCCCCTGGCGCTGCATCTCCTCGATCAGGTTCAGCATGTACGACGGCGTGACCATGATCAGGTCGGGCTTCAGGTCGGCGATCAGCTGCACCTGCTTCTCGGTCTGCCCGCCCGACATCGGCACGACGGTGCAGCCGAGCCGCTCGGCGCCGTAGTGCGCGCCGAGCCCGCCGGTGAACAGGCCGTAGCCGTAGGCGACGTGGCAGACGTCGCCGCGGCGGCCGCCGGCGGCGCGGATCGACCGTGCGACGAGCTCGCTCCAGCGGTCGACGTCGCCCTGCGTGTAGCCGACGACGGTCGGCTTGCCGGTCGTGCCGCTCGACGCGTGGACGCGGACGACGCGCTCGCGCGGCACCGCGAACATGCCGAACGGATAGTTCGCCCGCAGGTCGTCCTTGGTCGTGAACGGGAACTTCGCGAGGTCGGCGAGCTGCCGGCAATCGTCGGGGTGGACGCCGGCGGCGTCGAACGCCGACCGGTAGTGGGCGACGTGGGCGTAGGCGTGGGCGAGCGTCGCCTGCAGCCGCGACAGCTGCAGCGCCTCGATCTCGTCGCGGCTCGCGACCTCGATCGGGTCGAGCGACGCGCGGTCGGGGTGGCGGCGGTCCGGCGGGCGGTGCATGCGGCGTTCTCCTCGGCGGGCGTCGCGTCGTCAGCCGTGCAGCGGCCGCCCGGCGGCGACGCGCCGGCGCAGCCACGCCGACGCGCGGTAGCGGCCGTCGCCGTACGCGGCGGCGAGGTGGTCGAGCACCGTCAGCACGTCGCGCGCGCCGATCGCGTCGGCCCACTCCAGCGGGCCGCGCGGCCAGTTGACGCCGTGGCGCATCGCGGCGTCGACGCCGGCGGCGTCGGCGACGCCGGTGGCCACCGCATCAGCGGCCTCGTTGGCGAGCATCGCGACGGTGCGCATCACGACGAGCCCCGGCACGTCGTCGACCACCGACACCGCCCAGCCGGCGGCCTGCAGCAGCGCGACGACGGCGTCGCGGTCGGCGTCGGCGCAGCCGTCGGCGGCGGCGATCGCCAGCCGCGGCGCCGCGGCGTAGTCGAGCGCGAGGTCGACGACGACGGTCGCTGCGTGCCCGGTGTCGGCCGCACGCTGCGTCGCGCTGCGGCCGTCGGTGACCGCGACGACGGCGTTTCCTGCGGTGAAGAGCCGGCCGTCGGGCGCCGGCGTGTCGGCGTGTGCGACGTCGACGCCCGCGGCGGCCAGCCGCGTCGCCAGCGCCGCGACCAGCGCGGCGGCGGCGCCGGTGTGCGGCACGGCGGGCGCGGCGCCATCGCGGTAATCAAAGAAGCCGAGGCCGGTCTTGCGGCCGAGAAAGCCCGCGGCGACGAGTTCCTGCTGGATCAGCGACGGCGCGTAGCGCGGGTCGCCGTTGAACGCGTCGAACACCGACTTCGTCACCGCGGCGTTGACGTCGTGGCCGATCAGGTCCATCAGCGCGAACGGCCCCATGCGAAAGCCGCCGCAGTCGCGCATCACCGCGTCGATCGTCGCGCAATCGGCGGCTTGTTCGGCCAGCAGCCGCAGCGCCTCGCCGTAGTACGGCCGCGCGACGCGGTTGACGATGAAGCCGGGCGTCGACCGCGCGTGCACCGCCACCTTGCCCCACGCGGTGGCGAGCGCGTGCGCCGCCGTCGCGACACCGGGGTCGGTGGCCAGCCCGCTGACGACTTCGACCAGCTTCATCACCGGCGCCGGGTTGAAGAAGTGCAGCCCGACGACGCGCTCAGGCCGCCGCAGCCCCGCGGCAATCGCCGTCACCGAAATCGACGACGTGTTCGTCGCCAGCACGCAGCGGTCGTCGACGACGTCTTCGAGCGCGGCGAACAGCGCGCGCTTGGCGTCGAGCTGCTCGACGATCGCCTCGACGACGACCGCGCAGCCGGCGAGGTCGGCGACCGCGTCGACCGCCGCCAGCCGTGCGCCGGCCGCCGCGGCGTCGCCAGCGTCGACCTTGCCTTTGTCGGCCAGCCGCTGCAACGCCGTGCGCAGGCCGTCGACCGCGGCCGCGGCGGCGCCGGCGCGAACGTCGTACAGCCGCACCGGGTGCCCGGCCTGCGCCGCGACCTGCGCGATGCCGGCGCCCATCGCGCCGGCGCCGACGACGGCGATCGGCGCGTTCGAAGCGATCGTGGGTGGGGCCGTCATGTCACGGCACTTCCATTCGGTGAGGCATGCATCGGCGCTACCAGCGACCCCGCGGGAGGCCGAGCGACCGTCGGATTGTCGTTTCGCCGCGCCTCATCGCCCGCCGAACCTCGGCGCGCGCTTGGCGACGAAGGCCGCGACCGCTTCGCGGTAGTCGTCGCTGCGGCCGAGCTCGCGCATCGCATCGGCTTCGAGCGCCAGCTGCTGCGGCAAGGTGTTCGCCCAACTGGCCTGCAACGCGCATTTGGTCTTCGCCAGGCCGCTCGGCGACAAGGCGGCGAGCCGCGCGGCGAGTGCGTCGGTCTCGGCGGCGAGCGCGTCGTCGTCGACGCAGCGCCAGATCAGCCCCCACGCCGCGGCTTGCTCGGCGTCGACGGCGTCGCCGAGCATCGCCAGCGCACTCGCTCGCGCCGGGCCGACGAGGCGCGGCAGGAACCACGTGCCGCCGGTGTCGGGCAGCAGGCCAAGGCGGGCGAACGCCATGACGAAGCGCGCCGACCGCGCGGCGAGCACGATGTCGCAGGCCAGCGGCAGCATCGCGCCGGCACCGGCGGCGACACCGCCCACCGCACACACCACCGGCAGCGGCAGCGCGCGCAGCGCGAGCACCAGCGGCGCGTAGTCGCGCTCGATCGACGCGCCGAGGTCGGGCGGCGAGCCGTCGGCCGCGGCGCGGCGGTCGGCCAGGTCCTGGCCGGCGCAGAACGCGCGCCCGGCACCGGTGAGCACGAGGACCCGCACCGACCGGTCGGCGGCGATGTCGGCGAGCGCGTCGCGCAGCTCGGCGTGCATCGCCGCGGTGAACGCGTTCAGCCGCTCGGGTCGGTTCAGCGTCAGCCGCGCGACGCCGATGGCGCGGTCGACGGTGCAGAGGATCGACGCTTCGGCCATGCAGTCGCGCCTCAGCTGTCCTGGTCGAAGTCGACGACGACGCGGTCGGTGAGCGGATACGACTGACACGCGAGGACGAAGCCGCGCGCGATCTCGTCGTCGTCGAGCGCGTAGTTGGCGTCCATCTCGACCTTGCCGGCGGTGACCTTGCAGCGGCACGTCGCGCAGACGCCGCCCTTGCACGACCAGCGCAAGTCGATGCCGTGCGCGAGCCCGGCGTCGAGCAGCGACAGGCGGTCCTTGGCCATCGTGTAGCGGCGGTGCGTGCCGTCGACGACGACGGTCACGTCGCAATCGTTCGTGCCCTCGACGGCGCGAGGTGCGTGGTCGACCGGCTTGGCCGGGATGCTCGCGGCGTAGCGCTCGACCTTGATCTGCTCGCGCGGCAGGCCGTGTGCGACGAGCGACTCGACGACGCCGTGCATCATGCCGTCGGGGCCGCAGACGTAGGCTGCGTCGTGGTCGGCGACGACGATCCAGCGTTCGCACAGCGCATCGCACTTCTCGCGCGTCAGGCGGCCGTTGAACAGCTCGATGTCCTGCGCTTCGCGGCTCATCAGCCAGACGATCGCCAACCGCTCGCGGTAATGGTCCTTCAGATCGGCGAGCTCGTCGCGGAACATCGTCGCCGCGGTCGAGCGGTTGCCGTAGACGAGCGTGAAGCGCGACCGCGGCTCGGCGTGCAGCGTCGTCGCGACGATCGACAGCAGCGGCGTGATGCCGCTGCCGGCGGCGAAGCCGAGGTAGCGGCGTTCGGCGGCGGCGTCGAGCGGCCAGTTGAAGTGGCCCATCGGCGGCATCGCGTCGATCGCCATCCCCGGCGCGAGCGCGTCGACCGCCCAGTTCGAGAACGCGCCGCCCGGCGAGCGCTTGATCGCCACGCGCAGCGCGCCGTCGGGCGACCGCGAGCAGATCGAATACGACCGCCGCAGCTCCTGGCCGGCCACCTGCGCGCGCAACGTCAGGTGCTGGCCGTGGACGAAGGCGTAGCGGCCGCGCAGCGCCTCGGGCACGGCGAGCGTCGCGACGATCGCTTCGGGCGTCGTGCGCTGCACGTCGGCAACGGACAGCGTCTCGAAGCGACTCATCTGCGCACTGCGGCCGACGACGACGGCACGATCGGCACGGTCGGCACGGTCGTCAGTGGCACTTGAAGTAGTCGAACGGCTCGGCGCAGTCGCCGCAGACGACGTGCGCCTTGCACGGCGTC